>NZ_JASCPA010000038.1:0-46852 GCF_029959715.1 Pseudomonas sp. PS02288
GCGTTGAACCAGCCGGTATTGCTCATGTCGTTAACCGCGGCGGCTGCCGCTTGTTGGCGGGGCTGCGGTGGGCTGAAGCCCACCCTACGTTGACCTGGGGCGCCGTATCCGCCCGGTAGGGTGGGCTTCAGCCCACCGTGTGTTGCATCACGCCTCGACCGTCGCCTGCGGCTCGGCGGCCGCCTGCTGCTTGAGCGTGCGCATCTGTTCCACGCCCCAGAGCACGCGCTCCGGGGTGGCAGGGGCGTCGATCCGGGGCTGCACGCGGTAGTCGCCGAGACTCGCCACGGCATCCTTGATCGCGCACCAGGCGGAAATGCCGAGCATGAACGGCGGCTCGCCGACGGCCTTGGAATGGAACACCGTCTGCTCGGGGTTCTTGCGGTTCTCCACCAGCTTCACGCGCATGTCCAGCGGCATGTCGGCCACGGCGGGAATCTTGTAGCTCGCCGGTCCGCTGGTCATCAGCTTGCCCTTGGCGTTCCACACCAGTTCCTCGGTGGTCAGCCAGCCCATGCCCTGGACGAAGGCGCCTTCCACCTGGCCGATGTCGATGGCCGGGTTCAGCGAGTCGCCGACGTCGTGGAGGATGTCGGCGCGGAGCATCTTGTACTCGCCGGTCAGGGTATCGACGATCACCTCGGTGCAGGCGGCGCCGTAGGCGAAGTAGTAGAACGGCCGGCCGCGCGCCAGGCTGCGGTCGTAATAGATCTTCGGCGTGCGATAGAAACCGGTGGACGACAGCGACACCTGGCCGAAGTAGGCGAGCTGGATCAGCTCCTCGAACGACAGGTAGCGCTCGCGGGCACGCACCTGGCCATTGCGGAACTCGACTTCCTCCGGACCGATGCCGAAGTGCCGCGAGGCGAACTCCACCAGGCGCTGCTTGATCGTCTCGGCGGCATTCTGCGCGGCCTTGCCGTTCAGGTCGGCGCCGCTGGACGCGGCCGTCGGCGAGGTGTTCGGCACCTTGTCGGTGTTGGTGGCGGTGATCTGGATGCGCGAAATGTCGACCTGAAAGACTTCGGCCACCACCTGCGCGACCTTGGTGTTCAGGCCCTGGCCCATCTCGGTGCCGCCGTGGTTCAGGTGGATGCTGCCGTCGGTGTAGACGTGCACCAGCGCGCCGCCCTGGTTGAGAAAGCTGGAGGTGAAGCTGATGCCGAACTTCACCGGGGTCAGTGCCAGACCCTTCTTCAGGTACGGGCTCTGCGCGTTGAAGGCGCGGATCGCCTCGCGGCGTTCGGCGTAGTCGGCGCTGGCTTCCAGCTCGGCGGTCATTTCCGCCACCAGGTTGTGTTCGACCGTCTGGTAGTAATGGGTGACGTTGCGCTCGTCCTTGCCGTAGTAGTTGAGCTTGCGCACGGCCAGCGGATCCTTGCCCAGCTGGCGCGCGACGGCGTCCATGATTTCCTCGATGGCGACCATTCCCTGCGGGCCACCGAAGCCGCGGTAGGCGGTGTTCGAGGCCAGGTTAGTCTTGCAGCGGTGGCCGTTGATCTCGGCATCGCCCAGGTAATAGGCGTTGTCGGCATGGAACATGGCGCGGTCGACGATCGCCCCGGAGAGGTCTGGCGAATAGCCGCAGTTGCCGGCCAGCTCGATGCGAATGCCGTGCAGCAGGCCATCGTCGTCGAAACCGACGTCGTACTCGACGTAGAACGGGTGGCGCTTGCCGGTGATCTGCATGTCGTCCACACGCGGCAGGCGCATCTTGGTCGGCCGCCCGGTGAGCCGCGCGATCACCGCGCAGAGGCACGCCGGCGCCGCCGCCTGGGTTTCCTTGCCGCCGAAACCGCCGCCCATGCGGCGCATGTCGATGACGATCTTGTGCATCGGCACGCCGAGCACCTCGGCCACCAGCTTCTGCACTTCGGTGGGGTTCTGCGTCGAGGTGTAGACGATCATCCCGCCATCTTCGGCGGGCATCACCGAGGAAATCTGCGTCTCCAGGTAGAAGTGCTCCTGGCCGCCGATGTGCAGGCTGCCCTGCAGTCGGCGCGGTGCGCTGGCCAACGCGGCGGCGGAGTCGCCGCGCTTGTGCTGGTGGCTGTCGAGGACGAAATGCTTGTTGCGCAGCGCCTCGACCACATCGAGCACCGGCTCCAGGTCTTCGTACTCGATGATCGCCGCCATCGCCGCCTTGCGTGCGGTTTCCAGGCTGTCGGCCGCCACTGCGACGACGATCTGCCCGACGTACTGGACGATGTCCTCGGCCAGCAGCGGATCGCCCGGCAGTACCGGACCGATGTCCAACTGGCCGGGCACGTCCTTGCTGGTGATGGCGATGGCCACGCCGGGAATCGCGTAGCAGGGCGCGGTGTCGATCTTCAGGATGCGCGCGTGGGCGCGGTCGGAAAGCCGCGCGTAGACGTGCAGCTGGTTGGGAAACTCCAGGCGGTCGTCGATGTACACCGCCTCGCCGGATACGTGCTTGTCGGCGCTCTCGTGCTTGAGGCTGCGACCGACACCGGTGGTCAGCTCGGCGCGGAACAGTTCGGCCAGTTCCTCCTGGCTTTTGGTCGGCTTATGCATAAGCGGTGACTCGCGTTTCGGTGGCGGGGCGCTGCTGCTCGGCGAAGCACTTGCGCAGCAGGTTCTGGGCGACCAGCAGGCGATACTCGCGGCTGGCGCGGAAGTCGCTGAGCGGGGTGAAGTCCTCGGCCAGCGCGGCGCAGGCGCGCTCGACCGTGTCGGCGTCCCAGGTGGCGCCGTTCAGCACGCGCTCGCAGGCGGCGGCGCGCCTGGGAATCGCCGCCATGCCACCGAAGGCGATGCGCGCCTCGCGCACCAAACCGCCGTCGAGGCTCAGGGCGAAGGCGGCGCAGACCGCGGAAATGTCGTCGTCCAGTCGTTTCGACACCTTGTAGGCACGGAACTGCTGCCCGGCCGTCGCGCGCGGGACGATGATCTTCTCGATGAACTCGCCGTCCTCGCGGGCGGTGATCTTGTAGTCGATGAAGTAATCCTCCAGCGCCAGCTCGCGGCTCGCCGCGCCCTTGCGCAGGACGATGCGCGCGCCGAGGGCGATCAGCAGCGGCGGGGCGTCGCCGATGGGCGAGGCGTTGCCGATGTTGCCGCCCAGGGTGCCCTGGTTGCGGATCTGCAGCGAGGCGAAGCGCTGCAGCAGCTCGCCGAAATCGGCGTACTCGCGGTTCAGCACCTCGAAGCAATCGGTGAGCGAGGTGGCCGCGCCGATCTCGATGCGCTCGTCGAACACCTCGACGCGCTTCATGGCCTCGACGTGGCCGACGTAGATCATCACCGGCAGCTCGCGGTGGAACTGGGTGACTTCCAGCGCCAGGTCGGTGCCGCCGGCGAGCAGGCGCGCCTGCGGATTGGCGAGGTACAGATCGGCCAGGTCGGCGACGGTCAGCGGCAGCAGGCAGCGCTTGCTGCCGTCGCTCAGCTCGGCGATGCCCTGCGGGGCGATGGCCTTGAGGCGGGCGATGGTCTCGGCTTCGGCGGCGTCGAACTGGTCGGGTTGCGCCTGGCAGCAGCTCTGCTCGGCGGCGTCGAGGATCGGCCGGTAGCCGGTGCAGCGGCACAGGTTGCCAGCCAGCGCTTCGTGCACCCGGTGCGCGTCGTGGCCTTTGTCGGCCTGGTTCTTCTGCAGGGCGAACAGGCTCATCACGAAGCCCGGCGTGCAGAACCCGCACTGCGAGCCGTGGTGGTCGACCATCGCCTGCTGCACGCTGTGCAACCGGCCCTGGTGCTTCAAGTCCTCGACGGCGATCAGTTGCTTGCCGTGCAGCGCGGAGACGAAGGTGAGGCAGGAATTCAGGGTGCGATAGCGGATGCGCTCGACGCCATCGGTGCGGGTCAGCTCGCCGACCACCACGGTGCAGGCGCCGCAGTCGCCGGAGGCGCAGCCTTCCTTGGTGCCGGGTTTGCCAACGCGTTCGCGCAGGTAGCGCAGCACGGTGAGGTTGGGGTCGAGGTCATGCTCGCTACGCAGCTCACGGTTGAGCAGAAACTGGATCAAATCGACCTCCGGCAAGGTTCTTTTCAGGCATGTTTTGCACGCGTGGAATCTAGGGTCGCTTGACTTGCAGGTCAATAAAAATTGACTTCAAAGTCAGAAAAAATCCCGTGACTGTGTCTGTTCACGGAGCGGAACCCTGAATTCATAGCGGATTCTGTGCCAAATGCCCGTGACGATGGCCAGGCGATACGGCCGCGTCATGCGGTCGGGCGGCGGCCACGCGCGCAGGCCGTCGCTGGCCGGTCGTGACGATTTGTGGTGCGCGCTGCGCCGATGCGGGGCGTCAGGCTTCGGCGGTCGCGCTGGCGCTGCGGCCGTATTGGACGATCACCCGCGGCAGGTTGGCCAGCGATTCGCTGCTCTGCGCCGCGCCCAGGCGCAGCGCTTCCTTGGGCATGCCGAAGACCACGCAACTGGCTTCGTCCTGGGCCACGGTGCGCGAGCCGGCCTCGCGCATGGCCAGCAGCCCGCGGGCGCCATCGTCACCCATGCCGGTCATGATCACGCCGATGGCGTTCTGCCCGGCGTGGCGGGCGACCGAGCGGAACAGCACGTCCACCGAAGGCTTGTGCCGGTTGACCGGCGGGCCGTCGAAGACCTCGACGAAGTACTGCGCGCCACTGCGCTTGATCTGCATGTGCAGCCCGCCCGGCGCCACCAGCGCCAGGCCGGGGCGCACGCGGTCCATGTGCTTGGCCTCGCGCACCTCGATCTTGCAGACGCTGTCGAGGCGCTGGGCGAAGGCGGCGGTGAATTTCTCCGGCATGTGCTGGACGATGACGATGCCCGGGCAATCCACCGGCAATTGCCGCAGCAGCACTTCCAGCGCCTGGGTTCCCCCGGTCGAGGTGCCCAGCGCGACCACGCGGTCGGTGGTGGTGAGCAATGCCTTGGCGGCCTGATGCCCGGCATCGGCCAGCGTGTCCGGCGTGGCTTCCCGGGGAGGCGGCTTGCGTGGCATGGCGTGGGGATGGCTGCGCGCGGCCAGTTCGATCTGCTTGATCAGCTCGCCGGAAATCTGCTGCAGGCTCACCTTCAGGCCCAGCTTGGCCTTGGTGAATACGCCCACCGCGCCCGCGGCGAGGGCGTCGAGCGTGATCGCGGCGCCATCCTCGGTGAGCGTCGAGCAGATGATCGACGGCGTCGGCCGCTCGGCCATGATCTTGCGCAGGAAGGTGATGCCGTCCATGCGCGGCATCTCGACGTCGAGCACCAGCACGTCGGGCCAGTCCTTCTGCATCTTTTCCAGGGCGAACAGCGGGTCGGACGCCTGGCCGATCACCTGGATGTTGGGGTGGCTTTCAAGGCAGGCGGTGAGCACCTGGCGGACCAGCGCCGAGTCGTCGATCAGAAAGACCTTTATTTTTTTACCAGTATCGACCTTCGCGACCATCATCGGTGCATTCCTTGAAAGGTGTCAGAGGCGCTCGAAGACCGAAGGCCTCACATTGCGCACGGGCAAGTCGAAACCGTGCAGGCTTTCAGCGTGGCCGATGAACAAAAGGCCGCCGGGGCGCAGGCGCTCCAGAAGCCGCGCGACCATGGCGAGCTTCTCGTTGGCGGTGAAGTAGATGAGCACGTTGCGCAGGAAGATCACGTCGAACGGCCCGACGCCCTGTGGCAGCGGGCGCGACAGGTTGACCTCGGCGAACGTCACGCGGTGGCGCAGCGGCTGGCCGATGCGAAACAGCCCGTCGCTTTCTTCGATGCCGCGCAGGCAATGGCGCTTGAGCCAGCCGGCGGGAAACTGCTGCGCCTGTTCCATGGAGTAGGTGGCCGAGCGCGCCCGATCCAGCACGCGGCGGCTGAGGTCGCTGGCGAAGATCGACCAGTCCTGCGTGCGGGCATTCTCGGCGACGCACATCGCCATGCTGAAGGCTTCCTCGCCCGAGGAACTGGCGGCCGACCACAGGTGCAGCGGGCGGCGCTGGCGGCCGACCCACTCGCCGAGCACGTCGAAGTGCTGCGGCTCGCGGAAGAAGTAGGTTTCGTTGGTGGTCAGCAGATCGACGACCATCCGCCGCTCGTCTTTTTCCACTGGGTTTTCCAGGACTTTCAGGTAGTCGCCGTAACTGCTCAGGCTGCGCGCGCGCAGGCGGCACATCAGCCGCCCGGCCATCAGCGTGCGCTTCTGCTCGGCCATGCGGATGCCCGACGCCTCCAGCATCATTTGCTGGAGGTGGCGGAAATCCTGGTCGCTGAGCTTGGGCAGGTTACGGGTAGGCATCAGCCGGCCTGCTGCGCCAGCGCGAGTTGCAGGATGTCGTCCAGCGACAGCACCCGGCGCACGTCGAGGACGATGGTGAAGCCACGCTCGTCGCGCGCCATGCCGGCGATGAAGTCGGTGCGGATGCCGGCGCCGAACGCCGGCGCCTGCTCGACGTCGCCGGGTTCGATGTCGAGCACGGCGTCCACCGCATCGACGACCAGGCCGATGTTCTGCTGGGCGTCGTCCAGGTTCAGCTCGATGATCACGATGCAGGTGCGGTTGCCCGCTTCGGTGCGCTCGAAGCCGAAGCGCGCGGCCAGGTCGAGCACCGGCACCACATTGCCGCGCAGGTTGATCACGCCGTGAATGAAGCCGGGCATCATCGGTACGGTGGTGATCTGGCCGTACTCGATGATCTCCCTGACCAGCTCGATGGGCAGCGCGTAGCGCGCCTGGCGCACGCGGAACGAGAGGTGCTGCACGGCGCCCTGCGGGCTCTCGTGGGCGAGGATCGACGGATTCATGCGGGGCTCCTGTCAGTTGAAGCTGACGAAATGGCCGTCATCATTCTGCAAGCGGGCGACCTTGTGCTCGACACGCTGCGGACGACGCAGTTCGCGCACGTTCTTCGGCGGCTCGTTGCGGCGGGCGGGCGCGGTCGGCTTTTCTTCCAGGCGGAAGTAGCCTATCAGCTCCAGCAACTGGCTGGCCTGGGCGTTCATTTCCTCGGAGGTGGCCGCCAGTTCCTCGGAGGCCGAGGCGTTCTGCTGGGTGATCTGGTTCATCTGGCTCATGGCGATGTTGATCTGCGCCGCGCCGCTGCTCTGCTCCTGCGACGCCGCGGTGATTTCCTGGACCAGGTCGGAAGTCTTCTGAATGTTCGGCACGATCTGGTCGAGCAGCACGCCGGCCTGCTCGGCCAGGCTCACGCTGTTGCTCGCCACGCCACCGATTTCCTGCGCGGCGACCTGGCTGCGTTCGGCCAACTTGCGCACTTCGGCGGCCACCACGGCGAAGCCCTTGCCATGGTCGCCGGCACGCGCGGCCTCGATGGCGGCGTTCAGCGCCAGCAGGTTGGTCTGGTAGGCGATGTCGTCGATGATGCCGATCTTGTCGGCGATCTGCTTCATTGCCAGGACCATGTCGCGCACGGCGCGGCCGCCCTCGACCGCGTCGTTCGCGGCCTTGCCGGCGATGCCGTCGGTGATCTTCGCGCTCTCCGTGTTCTGCGCGATGGAGGCGGACATCTGCTCCACCGAGGCGCCGGTTTCCTCGACGCTGGCGGCCTGTTCGGTGGCGGCCTGGCTCAACGACTGCGAGGTGGCGCTGACCTCCTCGGAAGCCGAGGACAGCGAGTCGGCGGCGCTGCGCACGTCGCTCATCACCGCGCGCAGGCGTTCGGCCATGTTCTGCATGGAGGCGAGCAGGGCTCCGGTCTCGTCCTTGCTGTCGACCTGGATGTCGATGTTCAGATCGCCCTCGGCCAGCGAGTTGGAGGCGCTGACGGCGCGGTTCAGCGGGCGGGTGATGCTGCGGGTGACGAGGATGCCGATGCCGAAGCCGATCAGCGAGGCGATGATCACCAGGGCAATCATCTGCGTACGCGAATCCAGATAGATGCTGCTGATTGCCTCGTTAGCTTCGCCGGCGCGGGTCTTCTTCATCGCTACCAGATCGCTAATAGTATTGTCGGCAGCATTACCCTCGCTGCGCAGTTGCGGCATCAGCGCGCTGAACTCGGTGGCTTCGGCCAGGCGCCCGGAGTTCTTGTTCATCAGCAGCATCTGCTGAGCGGTCTTCTCGTAGGTCTCCAATTGAGTAGCCAGCTTCTGCAGCTTGGCCTTGCTCTCGTCGCTTTCGAAGCTGCTGCGGGCTTTCTCGAGGTTCTCGTGAAGCGCCTTGAAGGCTTCCTGTACCTGAGCCATGGTCGCCTCGCGCTCTTCGACAGAGGTGGCCAGCAGGCTGCTGCGCATATGGCGACCGGCATAGATCAGTTGCAAGTTGGCGTTCTGCATGGCTTCGAGGGCGAACAGCTCGCGCTCGTACATGCGGTCCGACAGGTCGTTGACCTTGCCCAGGTTGACGATGCCCAGAGCGCCGACCAGAGCGGTCAGGATCACCACCAGGGTAAAGCCGGCGATCAGGCGTACGCCGATCTTCATGTTGCGGATGAAATTCATGGTGGTTCTCCTAGGAGCCGAGGGAGTCTTGGTGAGGCTTGGCTGAGCGGAGTTCGCCCGGATTGCTGTCGACGTTCTGCTGCAGCTGGCGGAACAGGCTGGCGATGTCGAGGATCAGGGCGATCTGCCCGGAGCCCAGGATCGTCGAGCCGCTGATGCCTTGCAGGTGCTGGAACAGCAGCCCGAGAGGCTTGATCACGGTCTGCAGCTCACCGTGCAGGTTGTCGACCACCAGGCCAGCCTGTTGCCGGCCGAAGTTGACGACGACGATGTTGCGCCGCTTGCTGTTGCTGGCCGGAAGCTCGAAATGCGCGCCCAGGTCGATGCACGGCAGCGGCTTGCCGCGCAGGTTCAGGTAACCGTATTTGCAGCCGGCCAACTGGACGTCGTCGAGTTCCAGGCATTCGGTGACCATGTCCAGCGGCACCACGAAGAACTCTTCGCCGAGGTTGACCAGGAAGCCGTCGATGATCGCCAGGGTCAGCGGCAGGCGGATGCGGAAGGTGCAGCCGACGCCGCGCGTGGAGTCGATCTCGACGCTGCCGCGCAGGGCATCGATGGCGCTGCGCACCACGTCCATCCCGACGCCACGCCCGGAAAGGTCGGAAACGGCGTCTGCGGTGGAGAAGCCGGCGGCGAAGATCAGCATGTGGATGGCGTGTTCGTCGAGGTTGCTCTGTTCCTCGATCAGCCCGCGGGCGATGGCCTTCTCGCGGATGCGCTCGGTGTTCAGGCCGTGGCCGTCGTCGGAGATCTCGATGACGATCATCCCCGACTCGTGGTAGGCGTTCAGGCGCAGGTTGCCCTGCGCCGGCTTGCCGGCGGCGGCGCGTTCCTCGGCGGGTTCGATGCCGTGATCGATAGCGTTGCGCACCAGGTGGGTGAGCGGGTCGGCGAGCTTGTCGATCACCGACTTGTCCAGTTCGGTGTCGGCGCCATGGATGTCCAGGTGGATGTCCTTGCCCAGCTTCTGGCTGACGTCGCGAACCACCCGGTGGAAGCGGTTGAAGGTGTCGCCGATCTCGATCATGCGCAGCTTAAGCGCGGCTTCGCGGATCTGCTCGACGTGCTGGTTGACCACCTGGGTGCTCTCGATGCAGATCGCATTGCCCTGGGCCTGGGCGTGCAGTTGCGCGCCGGCGGCGCTGATCACCAGTTCGCCGACCAGGTTGATCAGCTCGTCGAGCTTGTTGGCAGCGACGCGAATCTGGCTGCTTTCGCTGGCCTTGCGCTCGCGCGACGAGTGCTGCTTGGCCAGCGCGGCATCCACCACCTGCGGCGCCACGCGGCCGCTTTCCACGAGCAGTTCACCGAGTGCCTGCTTGGGCGCGCCCTCGGCGACGTGCGCCTGGGCGGAGAGGCTCTCGGCCAGCTCGTGCTCGGTGAGCAGGCCGCTGGCGACGAGGATCTGGCCGACACGCTCGTCGGTTTCCGGAAGCGCCTGGATCAGTGCGAGGTAATCGCTCAGCGCGCTGTCCGGCGGGAGGATGCGCAGGGTGCAGAAGTCCAGGATGAACTCGAAGACCTCCTCGATCTCGGCCTTGCTCGCCTGGGTCTGCAGGTCGATTTCCAGGCCGAGGTGGCAGCTCTCCGGGTCCAGCTCGGCGAGTTCCGGCAGGGCATCGTCGATGACCTCGAGAAAGCGGATTTCGCCCAGCCGCGAGAGGTAGCGAACGAAGGAGGCGAGGTCGAAACCGTTGCGCAGCAGGTCGGCATGGAAACGCAGGGAAATGTGCCAGTTGCCTTCGCGCGGGGCGCCCGACTCGGCAGCCGGTTCGGCGCTGGCGCCGACCGCCGGCGCCTGGCCGCCGTGCTCGGCGAGTGCCGCCAGCAGTTGCGCCTGGTGCGCGTCGTCCACGTCGAGGGTGCCGTTGGAAACGTCGATCAGCTCGACCATCGAGGCGATTTCGTCGAGGCAACGCAACATCACCGAAATCGCCGCCGGGCTGAGCGTACGCAGGCCGTCGCGGACCTCCATCAGCAGGCTTTCCAGGTGATGGGTGAAATGCGTGATCGGCGTCAGCGAGAACAGCCCGGCCGAGCCCTTGAGCGTGTGCATGGCGCGGAACAGGCCGTTGATCGCCTCTTCGTCGTGGGGCGTGTCGTCGAGCAGCAGCAGGTATTCCTCGGCCTGCTTGATCAGGTCGCGGCCCTCTTCGATGAATCCCTGCAGCAGTTGGCTCCACTGGTTCTCGTTGAGCATCATCGTCTCCGGATCAGCTCGCCACGGCGGCGGGGTAGAGCGACTGCAGGCGCAGCAGCTGGAACAGCTCGATGACGCTTTCGGCCGGGTTGCACAGGCTCAGGCCGACGTTGGCGCGCTGTTGATGGCGTTGCACCGCGATCAGCAGTTGCACGCCGGCGCTGTCGACTTCCTCCAGCCCGGCGAGGTCCAGCTGCCAGTCGCGTGGCGGTTGCCGGAGCAGCACGTCGAGCAGCGCGGCGTGGGCGTCGCGCACTTCGTAGATGGTCAGCGCGCCGCTCATGTGCAGGCACGCAGGTTGGCTGTCGAGGTCCGCCGTGAGCTGGAACATCTCAGCCGACCAGCTTGTCGACGGCCGCGAGCAGTTGCTGCGGCTGGAAGGGTTTGACGATCCAGGCCTTGGCTCCGGCGGCCTGGCCTTCGGCTTTCTTGTTCTGCTCGCTCTCGGTGGTGAGCATCACGATCGGGGTGAAGCGGTAGTCGCCGAGCGCCTTGACGGCCTTCACCAGGCCGATACCGTCGAGGTTGGGCATGTTCACGTCGCTGATGATCAGGTTGATCTTGCGCCCGTCGAGCTTGGTCAGCGCATCGCGTCCATCCACGGCCTCGATCACGGTGTGCCCGGCCCCGGACAGGGTCATCTTCACCAGTTGGCGCATGGAGAGAGAGTCGTCGACGATGAGGATGGTCTTGGCCATTGGGTGGTTACCTGGCGGAAGCGGTCAGAAAAAGGTGACGTCGTTTTGCGTCGCGCGGCTCTTTGCGCCGTGGCGCTCTTCGTCGGTGGTGAACTGCTGGCGCAGCTCGTCGAGCCAATGCTGCGGCTGGGCGAGGCTGCCATCCTGGTCGCGCAGCGCCTGCTGCAGGCGCTGCAGGTCGAGCTGCAGGTGATCGAGCATCTGGTCCGAGCGGTCCTGGAACTGCAGGCCGACGATGATTTCGCGGATGTCGCCCTGGACCATGCGTGCGTCCTGCTGCAGCTGGTCCGAGGTGAGGGTGAGTTCATGCAGGTTGGCGCTCAGGCCCTGCATGACCTCGCCGGCCACCTCGTCGAGGTAGCGCAGGTTCGCCTCTTCGCTGCTCGAGAGTTCGTCGGCGGCGGTCACCGTGGAGCGGATCGCCTGGTTGATCTCGCCGACTTTCTCGACCATGCGCTGGCCGGTTTCGGCGGAGAGGGTGGAGAGCTTGCGCACTTCGTCGGCGACCACCGAGAAGCCGCGGCCGTATTCGCCGGCGCGGGCGGCCTCGATGGCGGCGTTGAGCGCCAGCAGGTTGGTCTGGCTGGCGATGTCCTGCACGCGCTTGGACATCGCCTGCAATTCGCTGGCGTAGGCGTTCAGGTGGCCGATGGTGCCGAGCAACTCGCGCTTGCGCCCGTTGGCCCCGTGAAACGCTTCCACCACCTGGTCGAGACGGGCGTGTGCCTGACGCAGGCTGTTGGTGACACCACCACCGCCGATCACCTCGTCGGAGCTGGACAGGGTCTGGTCGAGGCGCTGGGTGAGGCCGGAGAAGCGTCCGAACAACTGGTTGATGTTGGTCTGCAGCAGGCTGCGCACCTGGCTGAGGTTCTGTTCCCAGGCGGGCAGCACGGCATTCAGCAGGGGCTCCACATCGACGCGCTCGGGCTCGACGATCGGTGTGGCGAACTGCTCCTGTACCTTCGGCTGGCGCGGGCGCATCGGCCAGGCGGCTATTGCCACCAGTACGCTACCGGCTACGCTGATCCACGGTGAGAGCAGCAGGCCGGCGAGGCTGATGGCGAGTCCGATCCAGAGGGTGAGATAGGCGAGCAAGAGGGCGATTCCCGGTTGGCGTTGTCAGGCTCGAACGATAGACAGCCATCGCAGCCAGCGAAATCAGGGAATCCCCTATGTCGCCTAAGGGTGATCCGCTGTGGCTTCGACAGGGCACCGCAGGCATGATGGCAAACCGCTACGTTCAGAACCCGCCAGCCCGGCCGATAACCGGTGAACCAAGGCCCACGGGCTAGCACTACCAGGCAACCCTTTCAGGAGCGCATCATGGCCGGCATCCTCGATTCAGTGGATCAACGCACGCAGTTGGTGGGCGAGAACCGCCTGGAAATCCTCATGTTCCGCCTGGCGGGGCGGCAGCTCTTCGCGATCAACGTGTTCAAGGTGCAGGAAGTGCTGCAACTGCCACGCCTGACGCTGATGCCGCAGCGCCACCGCTGCGTCTGCGGGGTGATCAACCTGCGCGGGCAGACCCTGCCGGTGATCGACCTGTCCCAGGCAATCGGCATGCGCCCGCTGGTGCCGAACGAGAAGAGCACCATCATCGTCACCGAGTACAACCGCTCGGTGCAGGCCTTCCTGGTCGGCGGCGTCGAACGCATCCTCAACCTCAACTGGGAGTCGATCCTGCCGCCGCCCGGCGGAGCGGGGCGCCAGCACTACCTGACGGCGATCACCAAGGCCGACGATCAGTTGGTCGAGATCATCGATGTGGAAAAGGTCCTCGCCGAGATCGTCCCGTACAGCGCCAAGGTCTCCGGCGACCGCCTGGCCGATCCGATCTTCGAGCGTGCCCGCGGTCGCGAGGTGCTGCTGGTGGACGACTCCAACGTGGCGCTCTCGCAGCTCAAGGAAACCCTGTCGCAGCTCGGCCTCAAGCTGCACACCGCGAGCGACGGCCTCAAGGGCCTGCAGGCGCTGAAGAAGTGGGCCGATGAAGGCCATGTGATGACCGACAAACTGCTGATGGTCTTCACCGACGCGGAAATGCCGGAGATGGATGGCTACCGCCTGACCACGGAAATCCGCACCGATCCGCGTCTGAAGGACCTCTACGTGGTGCTGCACACCTCGCTGTCCGGCAGCTTCAACGAAGCCATGGTGAAGAAGGTCGGCTGCGACAACTTCCTCTCCAAGTTCCAGCCCGACAAGCTGGTCGACGTGATCCGCGAACGCCTGCTGCTGGACGGCCCGGCCTGACTACGGGCGTTCGCATCGCCTTTTCGCGTGGGCCGGAAGCCGCCCGCGCCTGACGCGATGCAGCTGCCGCGGCGGCGCTTCACGGGTTATCCTCGACGGCCTTTTTCACGTCGCCCAGGATGCCGCCCATGCACCTCTCCGCGCTCTATCGTTTCCCGCTGAAATCCGCCATCGGCGAAGCCTTGTCGGTGTCGCCCGTGGACAGCCTCGGGCTGCACGGCGACCGCCGCTGGCTGGTGGTGGACGCAAGCAACGGGCGCTTCCTCACCCAGCGCCTGTTGCCGCAGATGACCCAGTTGCTGGCGCGCTATGCCGCGGACGACGCGTTGACCTTGAGCGCGCCGGGCCTCGGCGAGATTCAGGTGGCGGTGCCGGCCGCCGATGCCGAGCTGCGCGGCGTCACCGTCTGGAGCGACAGCCTGCGCGTGCCGGATGCCGGCGACGAGGCCGCGGCCTGGCTCAGCCAGTTGCTCGGGCGCGCCTGCCGCCTGGTCTACCTGCCGGTCGAGCGCGCCCGCCAGGTGAACGCCGGCTCCGGCGCGACGCAGGACAGGGTGGCGTTCGCCGACGGATTTCCCCTGCTGCTGATTGGGCAGGCATCGCTGGAAGATCTTTCCACGCGTGTTGGCCGGCCGCTGGAAATGCTGCGGTTCCGACCCAACCTGGTGGTCGACGGCAGTGCGGCCTACGCCGAGGATGGCTGGAAGCGCATCCGTATCGGCGGCCTGGATTTCCGCGTGGCCAAGGGCTGCTCCCGTTGCATCATGACCACCCTCGATCCGCGCAGCGGCGAACGCAGCGCCGACCGGGAACCGTTGGCCACGCTGAAAACCTATCGCGAGCGCGATGGCGAGGTGTACTTCGGGCAGAACCTGATCTGCGACGGCCGTGGCGTGCTGGAAGTGGGCATGCCGCTGGAACTCCTGGAGTAAGGCCGCTGCGCGCGGCGGAGCCGGTCCGCCGCGCCCTTCAGACCGGCATCACTGGTCGTCGAAGAAGCGTTCGTGCCAGTCCACCAGGGGCTGCGGCGCGTTGAGCTTCTGCCCGTAGATCACCGCGTAGGTCAGCACGTTCTGCACGTACTGGCGGGTCTCGTCGAACGGAATGCTCTCCACCCAGACGTCGAACGCCAGGTGATTGGCGCCGCGCAGCCATTGGCGCACGCGGCCGGCGCCGGCATTGTAGGCCGCCGATGCCAGTACCCGGTTGCCGTTGAACTGCGCATGCACCTGGCTCAGGTAGGCGGCGCCGAGCTGGATGTTGGTGGTCGGGGTCAGTACGTTGTTAGGGTTGGCCAGCGGAATGCCGAACTTGCGCGCGGTTTCCTTGGCGGTGGCCGGCATCAGCTGCATCAGGCCCATGGCGCCGACGCCCGAGCGGGCGTCGGCCATGAAGGCGCTTTCCTGACGGGTGATGGCGAATACCCAGCTCGAATGCAGGCCGCGGACCCTGGCCTGTTGCACCAGGTCGGCGCGATAGGCCATCGGGAAGCGGATGTCCAGGTCGTCCCAGTACTGCGCCTGGCTGATGGTGCGGATCGCCGGGAAATACCACTGCATGTCGTAGGCGAGTTTCGCCTGGGCGACCATTTCCGCCTGATTGAAGTGGCGGCTGACGTGGTACCACTCGCGCCGCGCATCCACTACCTGGCCGCGCGCGTAGAACTCCAGCGCACGGCGGATGCCGGGAGTGTTCTGCACTTTCTTCACCAGCTTCGGATCCAGCAGCAGCGGCTTGTTGTTCAGCTTGTACGGCGCCTGGATACGGTCGGCGGCGAGGAAGCCGTAGAAGTCACGTTCGGCCGCCACCGGTTTGTACAACGTCTGCAGCAGCGCGCTCTGTGGCTGCGCCAGTTGCAGGCTGCGCGCCTGCCAGTAGCGCCAGCGGTTGGTCTCGGCGAGTTCCTTGGGCAACCGGCGGGTCAGCTGGTAGGCCTCGTCCCAGCGGCCCAGGCGCAGCAGCAGGCGCAGGCGCCACTCGGCGACGGTCGGGTCGCGCAGGTCGGGGTCGTACTGGGTCATCACGCCGAGGGCGCGGGGGTCGAAGCTCTTCGCCAGGGTCAGGCCGATCTCGCGGGCGATGGAAACCTTCTCTTCCTTGGAGAAGGCCATCTGCCGGGCGTAGCCGTCGAGCAGGGCGAGGGCCTTTTCCGGGTCCTGGCGCGCCAGCCGGCGCAGGCCGAGGCCGACGACATCGCCCATGGCCTCGTCGGCCGGAACGAAGCGGCCGGTCTGGGTGAGCATCTGCGGCTTCTGCGACACATCGATCAGCAATTGCGCCTGGTTCTGCAGGGTCGGCAGGGTTTTCGCCAGGTGGCTGGCGAGCCCGTAGTTGCGCGCCTCGGCCGCCAGCTTGGTGCGCTGCCAGCGCTTGGCCTCGGTGAGCTGGCCGGCGGCTGCCCATTGGTCGAACAGCACATCGCAGGCGGTCGGCTGGGATTTGCCCACCAGCCAGAGCTTCTCGGCGGTCGCATAGCCTTCGGCGGTCAGGCCGTGGGCGAGCTGGTACTGGCCGTTCAGGCAGTCCAGCTCGGTGAAGTTCATCGACTTGTCGTAATGGGCGACGAAGGTCTTCCAGTCGCCACGCTCGGCCAGCCAGCGCAACCAGCGCAGCTTCATCCAGTTGGCCTGGGGCAGGTCGCCGTGGTCGTCGAGGAAGCGCTCGATTTCCTCGTTGCTGGCCCATTTCAACCGCGCGGTGAGTTCGTCGTAGGCCAGATAGGGTTCCAGCGGGTAATCCTTCAGCGCGCTGGCATAGCGCTGGTAAGGACCGCTGTCGCCCTTCGCCAGGGCGGCCTTCGCCTGGTCGTACATCTGCCGTTGCTCGGGGAGCGAGGCGGCCTGTGCGACGTCGAGCGTGGTGGCAGTGATGAGCAAACAGGACAAAAGACTGAACAGACGACCGCGCATGACACTTCCGGGCAGAAAACCAAGTGCCTAGCTTAGCCTGATGCGTCAGGCAGTTAAACGCAGGGCTGTAACAGCCGATGAAGGGAATAACTTCGCCGGCGGGAGCGCCTGGCAGGGTGCGCTGCTGATATCATGCGCGGCCCGTTTTTGAAGAAGATCGTCATGACCCTGCTCAAGCTCTCCGATGTCTCTCTCGCCTATGGCACCACGCCGCTGCTGGACCAGGTTTCCTGGCAGATCGCGCCCGGTGAGCGGGTCTGCATCATCGGCCGCAACGGCACCGGCAAGTCGAGCATGCTGCGGGTAATCAAGGGCGAGCAGTCGGTCGATGATGGCGATGTCTGGCGCGCGCCGGGCCTGAAGATCGGCGAGCTGCCGCAGGAACTGCCGCGTGCCGACGAGCGGACCGTTTTCGATGTGGTCGCCGAGGGGCTGGCCGGCGTCGGCGAGTTGCTCGCCCAGTACCACCACCTGAGCCAGAACATCAACGACCAGGACGACCTGGACAAACTCATGCATGTCCAGCAGGACCTCGAGGCCCGCGACGGCTGGCGCCTGCAGCAACTGGTCGACAGCACCCTCAGCCGCCTGCAACTGCCGGCCGACAAAACCCTCGCCGAGCTTTCCGGCGGCTGGCGGCGACGCGTGCTGCTGGCCCAGGCGCTGGTCGCCGAGCCGGACCTGCTACTGCTCGACGAGCCCACTAACCACCTCGACATCGGCGCCATCGCCTGGCTGGAAGAGGCGTTGATGGGCTTCACGGGCGCGGTGCTGTTCATCACCCACGACCGGTCATTCCTGCAGAACCTGGCCACGCGCATCCTCGAGCTGGACCGCGGCCACCTGATCGACTGGAACGGCGATTACGCCTCCTTCCTGGTGCACAAGGAGCAGCAACTGGCGGCCGAAGAGACCGCCAACGCGCTGTTCGACAAGAAGCTCGCCCAGGAGGAAGTCTGGATTCGCCAGGGCATCAAGGCCCGCCGTACGCGCAACGAAGGCCGCGTGCGCGCCCTCAAGGAAATGCGCAACGAGCGCCGCGAGCGCCGCGAACGCCAGGGCAAGGCCAGTTTCCAGGTGGAAACCGCGGACAAGTCCGGCAAACAGGTGATCGTCGTCGAGCACGTCAGCTTCGCCCATCCCGGCGGCCCGAAGCTGATCGACGACTTCTCCATGGTCCTGCAACGCGGCGACCGCATCGGCCTGCTCGGCGCCAACGGCACCGGCAAGACCACGCTGCTCAAGCTGCTGCTGGGCGACCTGCAACCCACCAGCGGCAAGGTATCCATCGGCACCAAGCTGGAGGTCGCCTATTTCGACCAGCTGCGCCATGCGCTGGAGCTGGAAAAGACGGTGATCGACAACCTCGCCGAAGGGCGCGATTTCATCGAGATCGACGGGCAGAACCGCCACGTGCTGAGTTACCTCGGCGATTTCCTGTTCAGCCCGCAGCGGGCCCGCACGCCGGTCAAGGCGCTGTCCGGCGGCGAGCGCGCGCGGCTGCTGCTGGCCAAGCTGTTCAGCAAGCCGGCCAACCTGCTGGTGCTCGACGAACCGACCAACGACCTCGACGTGGAAACCCTCGAGCTGCTCGAGGAAGTGCTGCTGAGCTTCAAGGGCACTGTGCTGATGGTCAGCCACGACCGGGCTTTCCTTGACAACGTGGTCACCAGCACGCTGGTGTTCCAGGGCAACGGCGTGGTGCGCGAGTACGTCGGCGGTTACCTGGACTGGCTGCGCCAAGGCGGTTCGCCGCGCCTGCTGGGGGTCGGCGACAGCCGCCCGGAGAAGGCCGAGCCGGTGAAAGCCGCCGCACCGGTCGAAACTGCCGCACCCGCGCCGGCGAAGAAGAAGCTCAGCTATAAACTGCAGCGCGAGCTGGAGGCGCTGCCGGGCCAGATCGACGCCGTGGAGCAGCGCATCGCCGCGGTGCAGGCACAGATTGCCGATCCGGCGTTCTACCAGCGCCCGGCGGAGGAAACCCGCGACGTGCTGGCGCAGGTCGACAGCCTGCAGGCAGAACTCGATACCTTGCTCGAGCGCTGGGCCGAACTGGAAGAATGAGCCGGGAGTAAGCAGTCAGCATGGCCATCGAATACCGCGTCAGCCTGGATGATGAGCATTCGTTCAGTTACCTGATTCAGCTCGATCGCGACTACGACGACGAGCGTGCCGCCGCCGCGCCGAAGTGGACGTGCCTCGCTCACGAACGTTGCAGCAACTGCCCGCTGGAGCCTGAGCGCTTCAGCCATTGCCCGGCGGCGGTCGACATCCATCGGGTGATCGAGGATTTCCACGGCCTGCCGGCGTTTACCAAGGCGCACGTCTGGGTACGCACGCCGGAGCGCGAGTACAGCAAGCTGGTCGGTCTGGAGGAGGGCCTGCGTGCGCTGCTCGGAGTGATCATGGCGACCAGCGCCTGCCCGATCCTCGCCAGCCTCAAGCCGATGGCCCAGCAGCACCTGCCCTTCGCCAGCAACCAGGAATTCGCCCTGCGCGCCGTTTCGCTGTACCTGACCCGGCAGTATTTCAACCTGCGCGAAGGGCGCCACGCGGATTGGGAACTCAAGGGGCTGGTGCGGGTGTTCCAGCAGCTGCAACTGGTCAACCAGGCGTTCTGGCAGCGCATCCATGACACCTGCGAGGGCGACTCCAACCTCAAGGCGTTCCTGACGTTCTTCTCCATGGCGTCGAGCATGACCTACTCGCTGGAAACCCAGTTGCAGAAGATTCGTCCGCAGGTGATGAGTGCCGGAGACGGCATCGAGGCGTTGCCGTACACCGGGCGGCGCGGCGACTGAGAGGGGGGCGGGCCCGGCCGGCGCGCCCGCGCGGAACTCACTGGTCCTTGGTCAGGCGGACCGCCAGCACGTCGCAGGGCGCGCCATGCAGGACATCGTTGGCGGTGGAGCCCAGCAGCAGCGCAAGACCATGGCGGCCATGGCTGCCGACCACGATGAGGTCGCACTTTTGCTCGGCGGCGAGACGGTGGATCTCCTGACGCGGCTGGCCGTAGGCGAGGTGGCGATGCTCCGGGGTGAGCTCCGGATAGCGGCTGGCGAAGCCGTCGAGGCGTTCGCGGGCCTGATCGAACTGCTGCTGCTGGAGCATCGACAGGTCCATCGGTACGTCGCCGCCGAACGCCATGGCCATGGGTTCGACGATGTGCACCAGGGAAAGCTGCGCTCCACTGCTCGCCGCCAGTGCCTGGGCGCGGCGCATGACCGGATGACACTCGTCGGCCAGGTCGATGGCCACCAGGATGTGCTGGTACGTCATGAGGTGTTTCCTCCTTGGATGTTTGTCTCTTATTAGATGCCGCTGTCGGGCGCCTTGCCATGCTTTTTTATCAGGATGTCGTTTGTGACGCTGTGGATCATATTGCTGCTTGCCGTGCTGCTCAGCCCGCTGGTGTGGCTGCTGCCTTCGCACCGTCAGCGCGGGCAGATGGACGTTCGCCTGGCTGCCCGGCGCCGCGGGCTCGCCATGAACCTGTCGCGGCAGGACTGGCCGCACTGGCTGGAGCGCACGCCGCCAAGTCCGTGCGCACAGTATCACCGTGCCCGCCGTCCCGGGCGCAGCGATACCTGGTCGTACTGGCAGAACCCATCTGGTGAATGGTTGAACCAGTGGCGTGAGCCCTGCAAGGACGAGCGACTGCTCGCGCAGTTCGCCAGCTTGCCTGCGGATGCCTACCGGATCGAGGCGGGCGTGCAGATGATCGGTATCTGCTGGGGCGAGCGCGGCGGTGGTGAGGAGCTGAACCGGCTCGCGGCGGTCTTGGACGCCCTGGCCTGACGGCCGATTTCTTCTCTTCGCCGAACCTGTTCGCGGCCTCTTCCCCGATCTTCTACGCTCTGCGTGCCACCGTAGCAGAGGGTGTGCGGCGAGCTATCGCCCAGCAAAAGTCTGGCGGCGGCGGTCAAACCGATAGCCAATTGACAAGCACACGCTTTTCCGAGAAGGTGTGCTACCCAAATCAAACGGGCGTATGAATTGAGCGTTTGCCTTGCGGCGCTCTAGAACAACAACCCGAAGATCGCGTCGGAGGGTGTGCCAGCAGCGTCGGATTTCACTCGACGGCCAAGCCGCGGGAAATCCAGTGTCGGTGTCCGATGTGTACTGTTCAGCTTCCATTTCGTGGAGATCAGTTGATGATTTACGAAGGTAAAGCCATCACGGTTAAGGCTCTTGAGGGTGGCATCGTCGAATTGAATTTCGACCTCAAGGGTGAGTCCGTCAACAAATTCAACCGCGTCACGCTGAGCGAATTGCGCCAGTCCGTGGACGCCATCAAGGCAGACGGCTCGATCAAGGGCGTCGTCGTCACCAGCGGCAAGGACGTGTTCATCGTCGGCGCCGACATCACCGAGTTCGTCGACAACTTCAAGTTGTCCGACGAGGAGCTGATTGCCGGCAACCTCGAAGCCAACAAGATCTTCAGCGATTTCGAAGACCTCGCGGTGCCGACCGTCGTCGCCATCAACGGCATCGCCCTCGGCGGCGGCCTGGAAATGTGCCTGGCCGCCGACTACCGCGTCGCCTCCGAGACCGCGAAGATCGGCCTGCCGGAAGTCAAGCTGGGCATCTACCCAGGCTTCGGCGGCACCGTGCGCCTGCCGCGCATCGTCGGCACCGACAACGCCATCGAGTGGATCGCCTCGGGCAAGGAAAACCGTGCCGAAGACGCGCTGAAGGTCGGCGCCGTCGACGCCGTGGTCAAGGCCGACAAGCTCAAGGAAGCGGCTCTGGACCTGGTCAAGCGAGCCATCTCCGGCGAGCTGGACTTCAAGGCCAAGCGTCAACCCAAGCTCGAGAAGATCAAGCTCAACGCCATCGAGCAGATGATGGCCTTCGAAACCGCCAAGGGTTTCGTCGCCGGCCAGGCCGGCCCGAACTACCCGGCGCCGGTCGAGGCGATCAAGACCATCCAGAAGGCCGCGAACTTCGGTCGCGAGAAGGCGCTGGAAGTCGAGGCCGCCGGCTTCGTCAAACTGGCCAAGACGCCGGTTGCCGCGAGCCTCATCGGCCTGTTCCTGAACGATCAGGAACTGAAGAAGAAAGCCAAGCAGTACGACGAAGTCGCCAAGGACGTGAAACTGGCCGCCGTACTCGGCGCCGGCATCATGGGCGGCGGCATCGCCTACCAGTCGGCGTCCAAAGGCACGCCGATCCTGATGAAGGACATCCGCGAGGAAGCCATTCAGCTCGGTCTGGGTGAGGCCTCGAAGCTGCTCGGCAAGCAGGTCGAGAAGGGCCGTCTGACGCCGGCGAAGATGGCTACCGCGCTGAGCGCCATCCGTCCGACCCTGTCCTACGGCGACTTCGGCAACGTCGACATCGTCGTCGAGGCCGTGGTCGAGAACCCGAAGATCAAGCAGTCCGTGCTCGCCGAAGTGGAAGGCCAGGTCAAGGAAGACGCGATCATCGCGTCGAACACCTCGACCATCTCCATCAGCCTGCTGGCCCAGGCGCTCAAGCGCCCCGAGAACTTCTGCGGCATGCACTTCTTCAACCCGGTGCACATGATGCCGCTGGTGGAAGTGATCCGTGGCGAGAAGACCGGTGAAACGGCCATCGCCACCACCGTCGCCTACGCCAAGAAGATGGGCAAGAGCCCGATCGTGGTCAACGACTGCCCGGGCTTCCTGGTCAACCGCGTGCTGTTCCCGTACTTCGGCGGTTTCGCCAAGCTGCTCAGCTTCGGCGTCGATTTCGTCCGCATCGACAAGGTGATGGAGAAGTTCGGCTGGCCGATGGGCCCGGCGTACCTCTCCGACGTGGTCGGCATCGACACCGGCCACCACGGCCGCGACGTGATGGCCGAGGGTTTCCCGGACCGCATGGCGGTGGAAGGCAAGACCGCCGTCGACGTCATGTACGAAGCCAATCGCCTCGGCCAGAAGAACGGCAAGGGCTTCTACGCCTACGAGACCGACAAGAAGGGCAAGCCGAAGAAGGTCGTCGACCCGCAGGCTTACGAAATCCTCAAGCCGATCGTTACCGAGCAGCGTGAAGTGACCGACGAGGACATCGTCAACTTCATGATGATCCCGCTGTGCCTGGAGACCGTGCGCTGCCTGGAAGACGGCATCGTCGAAACCGCCGCCGAGGCCGACATGGGCCTGATCTACGGCATCGGCTTCCCGCCCTTCCGTGGGGGCGCGCTGCGCTATGTCGATTCCATCGGTGTCGCCGAATTCGTCGCGCTGGCCGACAAGTACGCCGACCTGGGTCCGCTGTATCACCCGACTGAAAAGCTTCGCGAAATGGCCAAGAGCGGCCAGAAGTTCTTTGGTTAAGAGAGCGAGAGACTATTTATGAGCCTGAATCCGAGAGACGCCGTCATTGTCGACTTCGGCCGCACGCCGATGGGCCGATCCAAGGGTGGCATGCACCGCAACACCCGCGCCGAAGACATGTCCGCGCACCTGATCAGCAAGTTGCTGGAACGTAATGGCAAGGTCGATCCGGCCGAAGTCGAGGACGTGATCTGGGGCTGCGTCAACCAGACCCTGGAGCAGGGCTGGAACATCGCGCGCATGGCCTCGCTGATGACCCAGATCCCGCACACCAGTGCCGGGCAGACCGTCAGCCGCCTGTGCGGTTCGTCGATGAGCGCGCTGCACACCGCCGTGCAGGCGATTCAGACCGGCAACGGCGACGTCTTCGTCGTCGGCGGCGTGGAGCACATGGGCCACGTCGGCATGATGCACGGCGTAGACCCGAACCCGCACCTGTCCCTGTATGCCGCCAAGGCCTCGGGGATGATGGGCCTGACTGCCGAAATGCTCGGCAAGATGCACGGCATCAGCCGCGAAGCCCAGGACCAGTTCGGTGTGCGTTCGCACCAGCTGGCCCACAAGGCCACCGTCGAAGGCAAGTTCAAGGATGAGATCATCCCGATGCAGGGCTACGACGAGAACGGCTTCCTGAAAGTCTTCGATTACGACGAAACCATTCGTCCGGAGACCACCCTGGAAAGCCTGGCGGCGCTGAAGCCGGCGTTCAACCCGAAAGGCGGTACCGTGACCGCGGGGACGTCCTCGCAGATCACCGACGGCGCATCCTGCATGATCGTCATGTCGGCCCAGCGCGCGCAGGACCTCGGCATCCAGCCGCTGGCGGTAGTGCGTGCGATGGCGGTGGCGGGCGTGGATCCGGCGATCATGGGCTACGGCCCGGTTCCGGCGACCAAGAAGGCGCTGGCGCGTGCTGGCCTGAGTATGGACGACATCGATTTCGTCGAACTCAACGAGGCCTTCGCGGCCCAGGCGCTGCCGGTGCTCAAGGACCTGAAACTCCTCGACAAGATGGAGCAGAAGGTCAACCTGCATGGCGGTGCCATCGCCCTCGGTCACCCGTTCGGCTGTTCCGGTGCGCGGATTTCCGGCACCCTGTTGAACGTAATGAAACAGAACGGCGGTACCTTCGGTGTGTCTACCATGTGCATCGGCCTTGGTCAGGGCATCACCACCGTGTTCGAACGCGTCTAACTCGCTCGGCACGTGAAGCCGGGGCCAGGTGCCCCGGCTTTTTATTTTCTCGGCTGCGGTTTTTCCGTGCTGATCGAGCAGCGAGGCGACATGACTCTACAACCCGGCCTGTACCGTCATTACAAGGGGCCCGAGTACCGAGTGATCGGTGTCGCGCGGCATTCCGAAACGGAAGAGGAGATGGTCGTGTACCAGGCGCTGTACGGCGAGTTCGGCTTCTGGGTACGCCCCCTGAGCCTGTTCTGCGAGACGGTCGACGTGGACGGCGAACAGGTTCCGCGCTTCGCGCTGATTCGCGCCGACGCAGCCTCTTTCGAGCTTTAGCAAGCGAAGCGCCGAGCAAGACCGGCGCTTGACCTTGGCTCTCTCGCCACTATATATAGCGGTGCCGCAACGGCGGCCCCCTCGTTTTTTACTCATCCAATTCAGGAATTTTCCGATCCATGGGCAAATCGCTGGTCATCGTGGAATCCCCGGCCAAGGCCAAGACCATCAACAAGTACCTGGGCAACCAGTACGTGGTGAAGTCGAGCATCGGCCACATCCGTGACCTGCCCACCAGTGGTTCGGGGAATGCCGCCAAGGAGCCGGCCAAGCGCGGCAAGGCCGCCGCGGCCGAAGCGCCCGCGCTGTCGCCCAAGGAAAAAGCCAAGCGCCAGTTGTTCACCCGCATGGGCGTCGACCCGGAGCACGGCTGGAAAGCCAAGTACGAAATCCTTCCCGGCAAGGAGAAGGTGATCGAAGAGCTGCGCCGTCTCGCCAAGGATGCCGACACCATCTATCTCGCAACCGACTTGGACCGCGAGGGGGAAGCCATCGCCTGGCACCTGCGCGAAGCCATCGGCGGCGACGACAGCCGCTACAAGCGCGTGGTGTTCAACGAAATCACCAAGAAGGCGATCCAGGAAGCCTTCTCCAAGCCTGGCGAACTGGACATCGACCGCGTCAATGCCCAGCAGGCGCGGCGCTTCCTCGATCGCGTGGTGGGCTACATGGTCTCGCCGCTGCTCTGGGCGAAGATCGCCCGTGGCCTGTCCGCCGGGCGCGTGCAGTCGGTGGCGGTGAAGCTGGTGGTGGAGCGCGAGCGTGAAATCCGCGCCTTCGTTCCCGAGGAATACTGGGAAATCCATGCCGACCTCGGTACCGCCAAGGATGCCAAGGTCCGCTTCGAGGTCGCTCGCGAGAAGGGCGAAGCCTTCAAGCCGGTCAACGAGGCGCAGGCGATGGCCGCCGTGGCCAAGCTCAAGTCTTCCAGCTACAGCGTGATCAAGCGCGAGGACAAGCCGACGAGCAGCAAGCCGACGGCCCCGTTCATCACCTCGACCCTGCAGCAGGCGGCCAGCAACCGCCTCGGCTTCGGCGTGAAGAAAACGATGATGATGGCCCAGCGTCTCTACGAGGCGGGCTACATCACCTACATGCGTACCGACTCCACCAACCTGTCGAACGACGCCATCGAGATGGTGCGTGGTTTCATCGACGGCGAGTTCGGCGCCAAGTACCTGCCCGCCAAGCCGAATTCCTATTCGAGCAAGGAGGGCGCCCAGGAGGCGCACGAAGCGATTCGTCCTTCCGACGTGAACATGCGCCCGACCCAGCTCTCCGGCATGGAACGCGACGCCGAGCGCCTGTACGACCTCATTTGGCGCCAGTTCGTGGCCTGCCAGATGCCGCCCGCGGAATACCTGTCGACCACCGTTAGCGTCAAGGCCGGTGACTTCGAGCTGCGCGCCAAGGGTCGCATCCTCAAGTTCGACGGTTACACCCGCGTGCAACCGCAGCAGAGCAAGCCCGGCGAAGACGCCGTGTTGCCGGACATGAAGGAAGGCGAGGCGCTGAAACTGGTCAAGCTCGACCCCAGTCAGCACTTCACCAAGCCGCCGGCGCGCTTCTCCGAAGCCAGCCTGGTCAAGGAGTTGGAAAAACGCGGGATCGGCCGTCCATCCACCTATGCCGCGATCATCTCGACCATCCAGGACCGCGGTTACGTCACCGTGCACAACCGCCGTTTCTATTCCGAGAAGATGGGCGACATCGTCACCGACCGGCTGTCCGAGAGTTTCTCCAACCTGATGGACTACGGCTTCACCGCCGGCATGGAGGAGAACCTCGATGACGTGGCGCAGGGCGAACGCGACTGGAAGAACGTGCTCGACGAGTTCTACGGCGACTTCAAGCACAAGCTCGAAGCGGCCGAGACCGGTGGCAAGAGCGAGGCCGGCGGCATGCGTGCCAACCAGCCGACGCCGACCGACATTCCCTGCCAGCTGTGTGGCCGTCCGATGATGATCCGCACCGCGTCCACCGGGGTGTTCCTCGGTTGCTCCGGTTACAGCCTGCCGCCGAAGGAACGCTGCAAGGCGACCTTGAACCTGATCCCCGGCGACGAGATCGCCGAGGATGACGAGGGTGAGTCCGAGTCCCGCGTGTTGCGAGGCAAGCACCGCTGCCCGATCTGCAGCACGGCAATGGACGCGTACCTGCTGGACGAGCACCGCAAGCTGCACATCTGCGGCAACAATCCGGATTGCACCGGTTACGAGATCGAGCAGGGCACCTATCGGATCAAGGGCTACGAAGGCCCGAGCCTGGAATGCGACAAGTGCGGCAGCGAGATGCAGTTGAAGACCGGCCGTTTCGGCAAGTTCTTCGGTTGCACCAATCCGACCTGCAAGAATACCCGCAAGCTGCTCAAGAGCGGTGAGGCCGCGCCGCCCAAGATCGATCCGATCAAGATGCCGGAGCTCAAGTGCGAGAAGGTGAACGACACCTACGTGCTGCGTGATGGCGCTTCGGGCCTGTTCCTCGCCGCCAGCCAGTTCCCGAAGAACCGCGAAACCCGCGCGCCTCTGGTGCTGGAGCTGATCCCGCACAAGGATGAACTGGACGAGAAGTATCACTTCATTCTCGATGCACCGACGAAGGACCCCGAAGGCCGTCCGGCAGTGATCCGGTTCAGCCGCAAGACCAAGGAGCAGTACGTGCAGTCGGAAGTCGACGGCAAGCCGACCGGCTGGCGCGCGTTCTACGACGGCGGCAAGTGGAAGGTCGAAGACAAACGCTGATGCCCTTGCCTTCGGGCGCGCGGGCGATTGCCCACGCGCCTGCGCAGCGCTAGCGTGGTCCCATTCGCCGGCTCGTTGTTCGCCGGCGCCAGCGTGGAGCAGCAGCATGTCCCATGAGCTCTATACCCGCACCAACCAGAAAGTCTACTTCGCCGGACTGGCGCTGGACGGATGGCGCAAGGCCGAAGAAGGCGGCGTGATGAACGCGCTGGCGCTGATCCAGGCCGAGCGTGAAGCGGCGCTGTTCCATCTGTATGGCGCCTTGCTCGGCCTATGCCACGAGATTGCAGGGTTCTATCGCCTGCCGAACGCCCAGGCTCCGCGTGCGGAGACGCTGCTCGATCGCGCGCTTCTTGAGGCTGCGCCGAGCCCGGAAATGGCCGAGCTGGTGGAAATGGCGCAGTACCCGGAGACCTGGCTTGGCCAGTTATTGGCGGCCTACGCGCAACTGTTCCGGCCACCGGAGGCGCCTCGCAAAGCCAAGGTCGATCCGTCGACTCCCCTGATCCAGGCGGTCACGCTGGATGAGGAAGAACCCGAGCCGGCGCTGCCTCGCGAGGAATTGGAAGCCTGGCGCCAGCAACTCAAGCTACTCGCCTTGCGCTTTCGTGCCAGCCTCACCGAAAGCTGAGGTAAGCCGGTAGGGCATCTGCGCCGTCGAGCAGACGGGGTTCCGGAAGCGGGTGCGCACCGCTCTGCTGCTGGCAAGCGGTCAGGTCTGTTATCGTGGGCTCAGCACTGGAGTCGAGGCTTGCGGTACTTAACGGTTCCTGTAGGCGGCGGCGATCGGGGCCCCGCTTGAGCGCAATGAGCGGCGGTCATCTACAAGCCATAACTGCAGGTACGGGCGTGATGAACGTCGCCTTAGCACTAGGGAGCCATGGTTTCCACTGCTACAATGACGCGCCTTCCATCGAGACCCCTTTCATGCCTACCTCCTTCCTGGAAATCGTCGAACTGCCCGATGGGCGCATTGCGCTGCGCCGCGCCGAGGATGAGGAGGCGCTGGTGGTTCTGGATTTCTCCGAGGATGCCAAAGCGTTCCTGCAGGGCCACCACGTGGAAGTGGCCAAGGCGATGCTGAATGTTGGCGTGCAAATGGCCGGGAAGATGGCCGAAGGGGATTTCGAGCGAGACCAAGAGCCCCGCGTTCTTCATTGAGAAGGGCGAGCGCTGTTCGGTTTTGGTAGAAGCTGCCTAAGCGGGCGCCGGCAGTTAAGCGAGTACGTCGGATCACGACACGTCCCTGTGTCGGCGAAACCTCAACCCAGACGAATGTTCAGGCTCTGCGCGCCACCTTGGCGAGCCGCAGCAGCAAGGCTCGCGCGCGCCGAACGGTCCAGCTGGAGCCAACTGACCACGGTATGACTGCGCCCCAGACGCAGAGCCTCGCAGGTCAACTCCAGCGCGCTCTGCTCGCCGCGTGGCTGGAGCAGCAGAATCCGTTCGCGGTTGAGCCCCGCATCGCGCAGCCAGGCTTGCGTGAGGCTGCCAGGCGGTGCGATCAGCGTGAGCCAGCGTGCGTCGGTCTCCTCGCTGAGTTCGCGCAGCATCGGCGCCAGCAGGTTGAGGCAGTGATTGGCAGCTCCGCGCAGCGATATCTCGCTGAAGGCTTCCGCTTCGTCCAACCAGGGGGAATCCAGCGCCTGGGTCAGCAGGGGGATGGCCGGCTGTGCGAGAAACGCCTCGAACAGCGGCAGTTGCGGGAGGTCAAGCGTCTGCGGGAACTGCATGGAACGTCTCCTTTAGCGGCGAATGACGCCGACACTCAAGCCTTCGATCACCAGGCTCTGTTGTTCGAGATCCACTTCGATGGGCGCGAAGTCGGGGTTTTCCGCGATCAACCAGACCTTGTTGCCCTGGCGCTTGAAGCGTTTGACGGTGACCTCGTCATCCAGCCGCGCAACGACCACCTGGCCATTGCGCGCTTCGCGAACCGTGTGCACGGCCAGCAGGTCGCCGTCGAGGATGCCGATGTCCTTCATGCTCATTCCGTGCACGCGCAGCAGGTAGTCGGCGCGCGGGTGGAAGAAGGCCGGGTTGATCTTGCAGGACTCCTCGACGTTCTGTTCGGCGAGTATCGGAGCCCCGGCGGCAACGCGACCGATGATCGGCAGCGAGTCTTCGTCCGCCACGGCTTCGCTGCCGGGAATGCGGATGCCGCGCGAGGCACCCGGCGTCATTTCGATCGCGCCCTTGCGGGCCAGCGCCTTGAGATGTTCCTCGGCGGCGTTTGGCGACTTGAAGCCCAGGGCCTGGGCGATTTCCGCGCGAGTCGGCGGGTAGCCGTTGTCTTCCAGGCACTGCTTGATGAAAGCGAGGATCTCGGCTTGGCGTGGCGTCAGTTTCAGCATGGTCAGCGCTCTGGGTTTTTGTACAGTGACTGGAATTATATACAGTGAATCCCCTGTGGCAATCTTTCATTTGCATCCCTGTCGAGCCCGCCTGGCGATGCCTGGATATTGCAAAAGCGCGACGGGCACGGCCAAATGTGACCGGCGCGTCAGGCCAGGCGCGATGCGACTTGACAGTGGACGGGCTGAAAACGTATGTTTCAAACAAGTGTTTGTCAGGCGATTTGAATCATGGCCCAGTCCGAAACCGTTGAACGCATCCTCGATGCCGCGGAACAGCTTTTTGCAGAAAAGGGCTTCGCCGAAACGTCCCTGCGGCTCATCACCAGTAAAGCGGGCGTCAACCTGGCCGCGGTGAACTATCACTTCGGCTCTAAGAAGGCGCTGATCCAGGCGGTCTTCTCGCGTTTCCTCGGTCCCTTCTGCAGCAGCCTCGAGCGCGAGCTGGAGCGACGCCAGACCAAGCCTGAAGAGAAGGCCAGCCTCGAGGAGCTTCTCGAACTGCTGGTCGATCAGGCGCTTGCGGTCAAGCCCCGCAGCGGCAACGACCTCTCCATATTCATGCGTCTGCTCGGTCTTGCGTTCAGCCAGAGCCAGGGCCACCTGCGCAAGTATCTGGAAGAGGTATACGGCAAGGTCTTCCGCCGTTACATGCAGCTGGTCAACGAGACCGCGCCGCGGATTCCGCCGCTGGAACTGTTCTGGCGCGTGCACTTCATGCTGGGCGCCGCCGCGTTCAGCATGTCGGGGATCAAGGCCTTGCGGGCGATGGCCGAAGCCGATTTCGCGGTGAATACCTCGATCGAGCAGGTCATGCGCATGATGGTGCCGTTCCTCGCCGCGGGCATGCGCGCGGAAACCGGTATCTCCGACGAAGCCCTGGCTGCCGCGCAGATGCGCCCGCGTACCAAGACCGCGGCGCTCTCCGCTCAGGCCTGACCGCGGTGGGCGGGCGAGGGCCGATCGGCTAAGCTAGCGCGCATGCCAAACCTCGATCTGCTGCACATCTCCATCGACGATCAGACGCTCTTCGGGTTTGCCGAAGGGCGTCTCGTGCTGCGTCTGCCGGTTTCCACCGCTGCCAATGGCGCCGGCGAGCGCAACGGCTCCAATTGCACGCCGCGCGGCCTGCACCAGGTTCGCGCCAGGATTGGGGACGGTCTGCCCCTCGGTGCGGTATTGCGGGGCCGACGCTGGACCGGCGAGATCTGGTCGGCGGAGCTGCATGAGCAGTTCCCCGGGCGTGACTGGATTCTCACGCGGATTCTCTGGTTGTCCGGCTGCGAGCCGGGCTTCAACCGCCTGGGGCCGGTCGATACCTTCCGCCGCTACATCTATCTGCACGGCACACCGGACAGCGTCGTCCTCGGTGTGCCCGGTTCCCATGGCTGCATAAGGCTGCGCAACAGCGACCTGCTGGCGCTGTATCCGCGTGTGCCGCTGCATTGCCCCGTTCGTATCGAAGAGGCTGCCCGTCCCGAGTGGATGTCGGCCGAGCTCGATTAAGGATTTTCCCGTGACCATTACCCTGCAAGGTTCGCTGATGCTCGATGTCGGCGGCTACTGGCTGACTGCCGAGGACCGCCAGTTGCTGCGTCAGCCGGAGGTCGGCGGCCTGATCATCTTCGCCCGCAACATCGAGCACCCGCGTCAGGTGCTCGAGCTGAGTCGCTCGATTCGCGCCCTTCGTCCCGATCTGATCCTCGCCGTCGACCAGGAAGGCGGCCGCGTCCAGCGCCTGCGTGAGGGTTTCGTACGGCTGCCGGCGATGCGTGCGCTGGCTGCGCAGGCGGATGCCGAAGCGCTTGCCGAGCACTGTGGCTGGTTGATGGCGACCGAAGTGCTGGCGGTGGGGCTGGATATCAGTTTCGCTCCGGTGCTCGATCTGGATCACCAGCGCAGCCAGGTGATCGGTGCACGCGCGTTCGAGAGCGATCCGCTGCGCGCCGCGGACCTCGCCGGCGCGTTCATTCGCGGCCTGCGCGCAGCCGGGATGGCCGCCACCGGAAAGCATTTCCCCGGGCACGGTTGGGCCGAAGCGGATTCCCATGTGGCGATCCCGATCGACGAACGCAGCCTCGAACAGATCCGCGCCTGCGATCTGCAGCCGTTCGCGCGGTTGGCCGGTGAGCTGGACGGGATGATGCCGGCACACGTCATCTACCCCCAGGTCGATGCGCAGCCGGCCGGCTTCTCCCGGCGCTGGTTGCAGGACATCCTGCGCGGCGAACTGGGGTTCTCCGGAGTAATTTTCAGCGACGACCTGTCGATGGCCGGTGCGCATGTGGTCGGCGATGCCGGCGAGCGCATCGAGGCGGCATTGAACGCCGGTTGCGACATGGGGCTCGTATGCAATGACCGCGCGGCTGCCGAGCTGGCGCTGAGCCGTCTGCAACGTCTGCGCGTCGGCCGGCCGGGCAACCTTTCGCGGACGCGCGCGCGCAGCTGGCCCGATACCAGCTATCGCCAGCACCCGCGCTGGTTGCAGGCTACCGCCGCGTTGCGCAGCGCCCAATTGATCGACTAAGGAGCACGCATGACCGTTTACGCCATCATCGGTGGAACTGGCCTGACCCAGCTCGAGGGCCTCGACCTGAGCGTGTCGCTGGATGAACAGACGCCCTACGGCGCGGCCTCGGCGCCGGTCCTGCGCGGCGAGTATGGCGGTCGGGAGGTGCTGTTCCTCGCCCGCCACGGGCATCCGCACCGGCTGCCGCCGCACAAGGTGAACTACCGGGCCAACCTGTGGGCGCTCAAGCAGGCCGGCGCCGAGGCGATCATCGCGGTCAACGCGGTGGGGGGCATCAACCCCGGCATGGGTACCGGGCACCTGTGCGTGCCGCATCAGCTGATCGACTACACCTGGGGCCGCGAGCACACCTTCTTCGATGGCGAACCGCAACCGGTGACCCACATCGATTTCAGCAATCCCTACGATGAGCTGCTGCGCATGCGGCTACTGGAGGCGCTGCAGGCCAGCGGATACGCGTACAGCAACCTTGGCGTCTACGGCTGCACCCAGGGGCCACGCCTGGAAACCGCGGGCGAAATACTGCGCATGGAGCGCGACGGTTGCGATCTGGTCGGCATGACCGGAATGCCTGAAGCCGCCCTCTCGCGCGAACTCGCGCTGCCCTACGCCTGCCTGGCGCTGGTGGTGAATCCGGCGGCGGGAAAGAGTGTCGAGATCATCACCATGGCCGACATCGAGGCGGCGCTGGCCGAGAGCATCGACCGCGTGCGCGAGGTGATCGGCCGGGTGCTGGCGAGCGATGCCTGAGCCGGTGCCGCAATGAAAAGGCCGATGCACTGCATCGGCCTTTTTCGTTGCGCCACTCGGCAGGGCGATCAGAGCGGGCTGACGCGCACCAGCAGGCCCAGGCTGGAGTGGTCCAGGTAGGTCAGTTCGCCGATCTTCAGCCGGCTGGTCTGCTTGAGGTGTTCACTGGCGGCGATCAGGTTCTGCCCATCGAACTGATTGACCCAGAAATCCGCCTCGACATCGACGAAGCGCACCTGCGACAGGCTCAGGGTGCCCTCGACCGGGAAATGCCCAAGCTGTTCGCTGCCGGCGCTCACGGCCACCTTGCTCGGGGTCGCGCCGATGTTCTGCTGCCAGGCCTTGTGCATCAGCACCTGGTAGCCCTTGCCGGCGGTCAGCTTGGCCGCCTGGCTATCCAGCGCACGCGCGGCCTCGCTGCTCAGTGGCGTGGCTCCGGCCGCCCAGTCGTCCGGGGCCGGTTGGCTGGCATCCACCGCCGGCGCCTGGCGGAACAAGATCACCTCGACCTGATAGGTGCCGTCGGCGAAGGCCGCCGGGGCGAGGAGGGCGAGCAGCAGCGGGAGCAGGCGAAGCAGCGGCATTGCGAAATCCTTCATGGCGAGAGGCCCGCATGCGGCGGGCCGGGTCTTCAGGCGTTCGGGGCGAGGCGCTCGAACAGCGCCTCCAGGGTGTTGAAGCGCTCTTCCGGTCGCTCCATCGGTACCTGGAACTTGAACAGGGTGGCCCCTTCGAACTTGTAGCGTTTGGGCTGGCTCTGGATCAGCTTGATCAACACCAGCGGATCGACCGCGGTGTCTGCCGCGAACTCGATGCGCCCGCCTTGCGGACCGGCGTCGACCTTCTTGATCCCGAGCTTCTCGGCCTGCAGCTTCAGCAGCGTCAGACGCACCAGGTTCTTAGTCGGTTCCGGAAGCAGGCCGAAACGGTCGATCATCTCCACCTGCAACTCCTTCAGGCCATCCTCGTCGGCGGCGTTGGCGATGCGTTTGTAGAGGATCAGCCGCGCATGCACGTCGGGCAGATAATCCTCGGGGATCAGCGCCGGCAGACGCAGGTTGATCTCCGGGCCGCCGCCCAGCGGCTGGTCGAGGTTCGGCTGCTCACCCTTGCGGATGGCTTTCACCGCGCGCTCGAGCATTTCCATGTAGAGGGTGAAACCGACCGCCTGGATCTGCCCGCTCTGGCCGTCGCCGAGCAGTTCGCCGGCGCCGCGGATTTCCAGGTCGTGGGTCGCCAGGACGAAGCCCGCGCCGAGGTCCTGGGCGTTGGCGATGGCTTCCAGGCGCTTCTGCGCATCGTCGGTCATCTGCTTGCGCGGCGGCGTGAGCAGGTAGGCGTAGGCCTGGTGGTGGCTGCGCCCGACGCGCCCGCGCAACTGGTGCAGCTGGGCCAGGCCGAATTTGTCGGCGCGCTCGATGATGATGGTGTTGGCATTGGGCACGTCGATGCCGGTCTCGATGATGGTCGAGGCCACCAGCACGTTGAAGCGCTTGTGGTAGAAGTCGCCCATCACCTGTTCCAGCTCGCGCTCGTGCATCTGCCCGTGGCCGATGCCGATGCGCGCCTCGGGCACCAGTTCGGCCAGATCGGCGGCGCACTTCTCGATGGTCTTCACGTCGTTGTGCAGGTAGTAGACTTGGCCGCCACGCAGCAGCTCGCGCAGCAGCGCTTCCTTGATCGTCGGCTTGTTCTGCTCCATGACGAAGGTCCGCACGGAGAGCCGGCGCGCCGGCGGCGTCGCGATGATCGACAGGTCGCGCATCCCGGCCACCGCCATGTTCAGCGTGCGCGGGATCGGCGTGGCGGTGAGGGTGAGGATGTCCACCTCGCTGCGCAGCGCCTTGAGCTGTTCCTTCTGGCGCACGCCGAAACGGTGTTCCTCGTCGATGATCACCAGGCCGAGGTTCTTGAACTTGACGTCCTCGGAAAGCAGCTTGTGCGTGCCGATGACGATGTCCACCTGGCCTTCGCCCAACTGCTGCACGGCCTCTCCGACCTCCTTGGCCGACTTGAAGCGGCTCATCACCTCGACCTTCACCGGCCAGTCGGCGAAGCGGTCGCGGAAGCTGTTGTAGTGCTGCTGGGCGAGCAGGGTGGTCGGCACCAGAACCGCCACCTGACGGCCGCTGTGCACGGCGATGAAGGCGGCGCGCATGGCCACTTCGGTCTTGCCGAAGCCGACGTCGCCACAGACCAGGCGATCCATCGGCTTGGGCGCCAGCATGTCCTCGCGCACCGCCTCGATGGCGGTCTGCTGGTCGGGCGTCTCCTCGAAGGGGAAGCCGGCGCTGAAGGTTTCGTAATCCATCTTCGGATCGTCGAATGCGTAACCTTCGCGGGCGGCGCGGCGGGCATAGATGTCGAGCAGTTCGGCGGCGACGTCGCGGACCTGCTCGGCGGCCTTGCGCTTGGCCTTCTGCCAGGTTTCCGAACCGAGCCGGTGCAACGGCGCCAGGGCATCGTCGCTACCGGTGTAGCGGGCGATCAGGTGCAGGCTGGCGACCGGCACGTAGAGCTTGGCTTCCTCGGCGTACTGCAGGGCGAGGAATTCCGCGGCCTGGCCCTCGATCTCCAGGGTGATCAGGCCGAGGTAGCGGCCGACGCCGTGGTCGATGTGCACGACCGGCGCACCCTCGCGCAGTTCGGTGAGGTTCTTGATGACATTGTCGCCATCGTGCTGCCGCTTGTCGCGGCGCCGGCGCTGCATGATCCGCTGGCCGAACAGCGGGCTTTCGGCGACCAGCGCGAGCGCCGGCGTCTCCAGCAGAAGGCCTTCGTCCAGCGGCGCGATGGCGATCGCCAGGCGCTCCTCGCCGGCGACGAAATCGGCCCAGCCCTCGACCTGCTGTGGTTTCAGCTTGAGCCGCGCGAGCAGTTCCAGCAGCACCTCGCGGCGCCCGGCGGTCTCGGCAGTGAACAGCACGCGGCCGGAGAATTCGTCGAGGAAGCGCCGCAGCGCGCCCAGCGGCTCGCTGGCTTTGGCCTCGATGGCCAGATCGGGCAGCGCCGAGGCGGGGAGACGCTCGCGGCCGACACCGGTTTCCAGATCCTGCTGGCCGGCGACCACCCGCGGCCAGTTCTTCAGGCGGGCGAAGCAATCCTCCACCGGCAGGAACACGTCGGCCGGCGGCAGCAGGGGGCGCTCAGGGTCGACGCGGCGGTCCTCGTAGCGGTTGCGCACGTCGTTCCAGAACTGCTCGGCGGCCTGCTCGATGCCCGGCAGCGAGAACACCTGGGTGTCCTGCGGCAGGTAGTCGAACAGTGTCGCGGTTTCCTCGAAGAACAGCGGAATGTAGTACTCGATGCCGGCCGGGGTGATGCCGCTGGCCAGGTCCTGATAGATCGGGCAGCGGCGGAAGTCGACGTCGAAGCGCTCGCGGAAGCGACCACGGAAATCGGTCACGGCCTTCTTGTCCAGCGGGAATTCGCGCGCCGGCAGCAGGCGGATCGACTCGACCTTGTCGATCGAGCGCTGGGTCTCCGGATCGAAGGTGCGCAGCGTCTCGATCTCGTCATCGAACAGATCGATGCGGTAGGGCAGCGAGCTGCCCATCGGAAACAGGTCGATTAGCGCGCCGCGCACGGTGAACTCGCCGTGCTCGTAGACGGTGTCGACGTAGCGATAGCCGGCGGCTTCGAGGCGCGCGCGCAGCATCTCGACGTCGAGCTTCTGGCCGACGTCCATCACCAGGCTGGTGCCTAGCAGAAAGCGCGTCGGTGCCAGCCGATGTAGGGCCGTGGTGATCGGTACTACCAGGACGCCGTGCTGCAACTCGGGCAGGCGATAGAGCGCGGCGATGCGCTGGGAAATGATGTCCTGGTGCGGCGAGAACAGGTCGTAGGGCAGGGTTTCCCAGTCGGGAAAATGCAGCACCGGCAGTTGCGGGGCGAAGAAGCGCAGTTCCTCCTGCAGGCGTTCGGCGCTCTGGCTGTCGTTCGTCAGCAGCAGGGTGAAACGTTTGGCGGCGCTGGCGGCCTCGGCGATTGCCAGGGAGAGCGCGGCACCAGGCAGGTTGCCCCAGTACTGCTTGCCGGCGGCGGACGGGAGAAGCGGGAGGCGCAATACAGGCACGTGGGGTCTTGGCTCCGGAGAGAAAGTTGAGCGCAGGGATTGTAACTATCCGGGGCGACGGCTGTCAGTGTCATGGTCGCTGCGATTGCCGGCCGATCTGAGCGTCGGCATAATGTAGCCCCTTTTTACAGCCCCTACATATGGAAGGTACTGCCCGTGAATCAGAAGCCCGACCAGTGTCTTGGTGAATGGATCGATCGTGAGGCTCTTGCGGAAACCATGATTCCGCTGATCGGCCAGCTCTACCGCAACAACAATGTGGTGATCTCCATCTATGGCCGCAGCCTGATCAACCGTTCGGTCATCGAGATCCTCAAGGCGCATCGCTTCACGCGCCACCGCCAGGCAGACGAGACCGAACTTTCGGTCCATGACACCTTCCCGATCCTGAAGACCATGAGCGAGCTTAAGCTGGGCGCCGCTTCGGTCGATCTGGGCAAGATGGCCGCGAAATTCAAGGACGGCAAAGGCGACCGCAGCGTCGAGCAGTTCGTCCGCGAAGAACTCGCCGATGTCATCGGCAAGCAGAATGAAACCCCGCACAAGGGCAAGGACGTGGTTCTCTACGGCTTCGGCCGCATCGGTCGCCTGCTGGCACGCATCCTGGTCGAGAAGACTGGTGGCGGCGAAGGCCTGCGCCTGCGCGCCATCGTCGTTCGCAAGGGCGCCGAAAACGACCTCGCCAAGCGCGCCAGCCTGCTGCGCCGCGACTCCGTGCACGGCTCGTTCTACGGCACCATCATCGTCGACGAAGAGAACAACACGCTCAACGTCAACGGCAACCTGATCAAGGTGATCTACTCCAACGATCCCTCGACCGTCGACTACACCGCCTATGGCATCCAGGACGCGCTGCTGGTCGACAACACCGGCAAATGGCGCGATGCCGAGGGCCTGTCCCAGCACCTCAAGTGCCCGGGCGTGGACCGCGTGGTGCTCACCGCACCAGGCAAAGGCAAGCTGAAGAACGTCGTCCATGGCATCAACCATGGCCAGATCACCGACGACGACAAGATCGTCTCCGCGGCGTCCTGCACCACCAACGCCATCGTGCCGGTGCTCAAGGCGGTCAACGACAAGTTCGGCATCGTCAACGGCCACGTCGAAACGGTTCACTCGTACACCAACGACCAGAACCTGATCGACAACTTCCACAAGGGCAACCGCCGTGGTCGCAGCGCCGCGCTGAACATGGTGATCACCGAGACCGGTGCCGCCACCGCTGCGGCCAAGGCGCTGCCGGAACTGGCCGGCAAGCTGACCGGCAACGCGATCCGCGTGCCGACGCCGAACGTCTCCATGGCGATCCTCAACCTGAACCTGGAGAAGGGCACCAGCCGCGAAGAGATGAACGAGTACCTGCGCTACATGGCGCTGTATTCGGATCTGCACAACCAGATCGACTTCGTCAATTCGCCGGAAGTGGTTTCCACCGACTTCGTCGGTTCGCGCTACGCCGGCGTGGTCGATGCCGAAGCCACCATCTGCAGCGATAACCGTGTCGTCCTGTACGTCTGGTACGACAACGAGTTCGGCTACAGCTGCCAGGTCGTTCGCGTGATGGAAGACATTGCCGGGGTCAATCCGCCGGCGTTCCCGCGCTGATACAGCACCTTGCCTGATACAAAACGGGAGCCTTGGCTCCCGTTTTGCATTTCTGCAGCCGGAATTGCGTCCGTCGTCGATTTTTCGTGCTCTCCGACAGGATCGAAAACACCATTCGGCGGCTTTTGTAGCATTTCTTCTCGGCATCTTTGTTAGAGCGAAGCTATCATCGGGCGCTTTTTAATGGCTGGAACCCCACCGTCACCATCGCCGATGGGGAGTCAGCCGCGCTTTAACGCACGTTCTGCGATGCGTGTAATGCTTTGAAAAAAATGGAATTCAGGCCTCCCATGATTACGATAAAGAAAGGGTTGGAGCTGCCCATCGGTGGCGCGCCAGTACAGCGCATCGAGCCTGCTAGACCGGTACGCAGTGTCGCTGTGATAGGTCCGGACTATCACGGCTTGAAGCCGAGCATGGCTGTTCAGGTTGGGGACCGGGTGCAACTCGGCCAGGTCCTGTTTTCGGACAAGGCATCGCCTGGCGTGAGTTTCACCGCCCCGGCAGCTGGTGTGGTCAGCGCCATTCATCGTGGTGAGAAGCGCGTTCTGCAGTCGGTGGTCATCGATGTTGAGGGCGACGATGCGGTGCGTTTCGAGGCCTATCCGGCCGAGCGGCTCGGGCAGCTCGAGCCCGCGGAAGTGCGTCGCTTGCTGCAGCAGTCCGGTTTGTGGACGGCATTGCGAACCCGCCCGTACAGCAAGGTGCCGGCAGTCGACGCGACGCCGCATTCGATCTTCGTCACGGCCATCGACACCCATCCGCTGGCGGCAGACCCGCTGCTGGTGATCGGCGAGCAGCCCGAGGCGTTCGCCAATGGTCTGGTCGTTCTGACCCGTCTGGCCGGCGTCCATCTGTGCAAACGTCCGGGTGCCGAGTTGCCCGGCGAGAGCCTGCCCGGCGTGCGTGGAGAGGTGTTCGCCGGTCCGCACCCGGCTGGACTGGCCGGCACGCATATCCACTTCCTCGACCCGGTGAGCAGCGCGAAGAGCGTCTGGAGCCTGGGCTATCAGGACGTCATTGCCATCGGCAAGCTGTTCGTCGATGGCCGCCTGTGGACGGAGCGCGTGGTGGCGCTGGGTGGCCCGGCCGTGGAGCAGCCGCGGTTGCTGCGGACCCGCCTGGGCGCAAACCTCGACGAGCTGACCGCTGGCGAGCTGCATCCTGGTGTCAGCCGGGTGATCTCCGGTTCGGTGTTTGGCGGGCGCACGGCCCACGGCGCCTTCGCCTTTCTCGGCCGCTATCACCACCAGATCAGTTGCCTGGCCGAAGGGCATCAGCGCGAGCTGCTGCATTACCTGCGTCCGGGCCGTGATCGCCATTCGGTGCTGAATATCTTCGTTTCGCGGTTGTTCAAGAGTGGCAAATTCACGTTCACCACTTCGACCAACGGTAGCGCGCGGGCGATGGTGCCGGTAGGCAACTACGAACAGGTGATGCCGCTGGACATCCTCGCGACCCAGTTGCTGCGTTCGTTGATCGTCGGTGATACCGAGATGGCACAGAAGCTTGGCTGTCTGGAGCTGGATGAAGAAGACCTGGCCCTGTGCAGCTACGTCTGCGCCGGCAAGTACGAGTACGGCCCGATTCTGCGGGATAATCTGACACGCATCGAGAAGGAGGGCTGACCCCATGGGTATCCGCGCATTCCTCGACAAGATCGAGCACAACTTCGAAAAAGGCGGCAGGTACGAGAAGTGGTACGCGCTCTACGAAGCCGTCGACACCTTCTTCTACAGCCCGGCCAGCGTTACCCTCGGCACCTCCCACGTGCGCGACGGCATCGACCTCAAGCGCATGATGATCATCGTCTGGGCCTGTACCTTCCCGGCGATGCTGTTCGGCATGTGGAACCTCGGCTACCAGGCCAACCGCATCTACGCCGCCAGCCCCGAGCTGCTCGCTGCCCAGGAGGGCTGGCGCTTCGGCCTGATCGGCGCGCTGGCCGGCTTCGACCCGGCCAGCCTGTGGGACAACTTCGTCCAGGGCGCGGTGTATTTCTTGCCGATCTACGCCGTGACCTTCATCGTCGGCGGATTCTGGGAAGTACTGTTCGCCTCGATGCGCGGCCATGAGGTCAACGAAGGGTTCTTCGTCACCTCGATCCTCTTCGCGCTGATCCTGCCGCCGAGCATTCCGCTCTGGCAGGTGGCGCTGGGCATCAGCTTCGGCGTGGTGCTGGGCAAGGAGGTGTTCGGCGGCACCGGCAAGAACTTCCTCAACCCGGCGCTGACCGGTCGCGCCTTCCTTTTCTTCGCCTATCCGGCGCAGATGTCCGGCGATGCGGTGTGGACCGCGGTGGACGGCTTCGCCGGGGCTACGGCGCTGAGCCAGGCAGCCAGCGGCGGTGTCGAGCAGTTCGCCGGCCAGCTGTCCTGGAGCGATGCCTTCCTCGGCTTCATGCAGGGCTCGATCGGCGAAACCAGCACCCTGGCGATCCTCATCGGCGGCGCGGTGCTGCTGGTCACGCGGATCGCCGCCTGGCGCATCGTCGCGGGCGTGATGATCGGGATGATTGCCACCAGTCTGCTGTTCAACGCCATTGGTTCGGCGACCAACCCGATGTTTGCCATGCCCTGGTACTGGCACCTGGTGATCGGCGGGTTCGCCTTCGGCATGATCTTCATGGCGACCGACCCGGTTTCGGCGTCCATGACCAACACCGGCAAGTGGATCTTCGGCGCGGTGATCGGACTGATGGTGGTGCTGATCCGCGTGGTCAACCCCGCCTTCCCCGAAGGCATGATGCTGGCGATCCTGTTCGCCAACCTGTGTGCGCCGCTGATCGACCACTTCGTCGTTCAGGTCAACATCAAGCGGAGGCTGGCACGTAATGTCTAGTCAGAAGGAATCTACGCTGCGGACACTGCTCGTGGCGGTGCTGGTGTGCCTCGTCTGCTCGGTGTTCGTCGCTGGCGCAGCGGTGGCGTTGCGCCCGACCCAGGTGGAAAACCGCCAGCTAGACAAGCAGCGCAGCATCCTTGCCATCGCCGGGCTTGGCCGGGCGGGCATGTCGGCTAATGAGGTCAAGGCGCTGTTCGTCGAGCGTATCCGCCCGCGAGTGGTGGATCTGGAAACCGGGCACTTCACCGACGAGAAGGACCCTGCCACCTACGATCCGCTGAAGGCAGCGAAGGACCCGCAGGAATCCGAGGCGCTGGAAGGCGCGGCGGACATCGCTTCGATCAAGCGGCGTGAGCGCTACAGCACCGTGTACCTGGTGGAAGACGAGGGCAAGCTGAACACGCTGGTGCTTCCGGTGCGCGGTTATGGCCTGTGGTCGACGCTGTATGGCTTCATGGCGGTCAAGGGCGATCTCGATACGCTGGTGGGCCTGGGTTTCTATCAGCATGGCGAAACGCCGGGCCTCGGCGGGGAGGTGGACAACCCGAAATGGCGTGCCCAATGGACGGGCAAGACACTCTACGATGAGGACGGCAAGCTGGCCATCCAGGTCATCAAAGGCGGCGTGGACCCGCAGAGTCCCAATGCCGTTCACCAGGTCGACGCTCTTGCCGGCGCAACGCTGACCAGCAACGGGGTGAACAACCTCGTACATTTCTGGCTCGGCAAGAACGGGTTCGGCCCATTCATCACCAACCTTAAAGCCGGGGAGGCCTGATCGTGGCGCAGCCGACAATAAAAGAAGTCCTGCTTAATCCCGTCTTCAACAACAACCCGATCGGCCTGCAGATCCTCGGTATCTGCTCGGCCCTGGCGGTCACCTCGAACCTGAAGACGGCGTTGGTAATGTCCGTCGCATTGACGCTTGTGACCGGTTTTTCCAACCTGTTCATCTCGATGATCCGCCGTCAGATTCCCAGTTCGATCCGCATGATCGTGCAGATGGTGATCATCGCCTCGCTGGTGATCGTGGTCGACCAGGTGCTCAAGGCCTATGCCTTCAGCCTGGCCAAGCAGCTCTCGGTGTTCGTCGGGCTGATCATTACCAACTGCATCGTGATGGGTCGCGCCGAAGCCTTCGCCATGGCCAACCCGCCGCTGCTGTCGTTCTTCGACGGCATCGGTAACGGCCTGGGCTACAGCGCGATGCTCATCGTGCTGGGCGTGGTTCGTGAGCTGTTCGGCGCCGGCAAGCTGCTCGGTATCGAGATCATCCCGCTGGTCAAGGACGGCGGCTGGTACCAGCCCAACGGCCTGCTGCTGCTACCGCCGTCGGCGTTCTTCCTGATCGGGCTGATCATCTGGGCGCTGCGTAGTTGGAAGAAGGAACAGCGCGAGGCGCCGAGCTACCGCATCGCGCCGCAGGTTTCCCGCGAGGAGGCGTACTGATGGAACATTACGTCAGCCTGTTGGTGCGCTCGATCTTCGTCGAGAACATGGCACTGGCCTTCTTCCTGGGCATGTGCACCTTCATCGCCATCTCGAAGAAAGTGGAAACCGCCATTGGCCTGGGTATCGCCGTTGTGCTGGTGCAGACCATCACCGTGCCGGCGAACAACCTGATCTACACCTATCTGCTCAAGGATGGCGCGCTTGCCTGGGCCGGGCTCCCGGAGGTGGACCTCAGCTTCCTCGGGTTGCTCAGCTATATCGGGGTGATCGCCGCCATCGTGCAGATCCTCGAGATGCTCCTGGACAAGTACGTGCCCTCGCTTTACAACGCGCTCGGCGTGTTCCTGCCGCTGATCACGGTGAACTGCGCGATCATGGCCGGCTCGCTGTTCATGGTCGAACGTGACTACAACCTCGCCGAAAGCACCGTCTACGGCGTGGGCTCCGGGTTGTCATGGGCGCTCGCCATCGCGCTGCTCGCCGGTATCCGCGAGAAGCTCAAGTACAGCGATGTGCCGGAGGGGTTGCAGGGGCTGGGTATCACCTTCATCACCATCGGCCTGATGTCGCTGGGTTTCATGTCGTTCTCCGGCGTGCAGTTGTAACGGAAGGGACGCACAGATGAATTACGAGATTTTCCTCGCCATCGGCATGTTCACCGCCATCGTCCTGTCGCTGGTGGCGGTGATCCTGATGGCCCGTGCCAAGCTGGTATCGAGCGGCGACGTCAGTATCCAGATCAACGGCGAGCGCACCATCACCGTGCCGGCCGGCGGCAAGCTGCTGCAGACCCTGGCGGCGAACAACATCTTCCTCTCGTCGGCCTGCGGCGGCGGCGGCACCTGTGCGCAGTGCAAGTGCATCGTCGAGTCCGGCGGTGGCGAGATGCTGCCCACCGAGGAGTCGCATTTCTCCAAGCGCCAGGCCCGAGAAGGCTGGCGCCTGTCGTGCCAGACCCCCGTCAAGCAGGACATGAGCATCGAGGTCTCGGAAGAGGTCTTCGGCGTGAAGAAGTGGGAGTGCACCGTCGAGTCCAATCCCAACGTCGCCACCTTCATCAAGGAACTGACCTTGCGCCTGCCCGAGGGCGAGAGCGTCGACTTCCGCGCCGGCGGCTACGTGCAACTAGAGTGTCCGCCGCACGAGGTTTCCTACACGGACTTCGACGTTCAGCCGGAATATCGCGGCGACTGGGATCGTTTCAACCAGTGGCAGCACGTGTCTAAGGTCGAAGAACCGGTGATCCGCGCCTATTCCATGGCCAACTACCCGGACGAGAAGGGCATCGTCAAGTTCAACATCCGTATCGCTTCTCCGCCTCCAGGCAAGCAGGGCATTGCTCCGGGGCAGATGTCGTCCTGGGTGTTCAACCTCAAGCCGGGCGACAAGGTCACGGTCTACGGGCCCTTCGGCGAGTTCTTCGCCAAGGACACCGAGGCCGAGATGGTCTTCATCGGCGGTGGTGCCGGCATGGCGCCGATGCGTTCGCACATCTTCGACCAGCTCAAGCGCCTGGGCAGCAAGCGCAAGATCAGCTTCTGGTACGGCGCGCGCTCGCTGCGCGAGGCGTTCTACGTGGAGGAGTACGACCGGCTGCAGGCGGAGAACGAGAACTTCACCTGGCACCTGGCGCTTTCCGATCCGCAGCCCGAGGATAACTGGAGTGGCTACACCGGCTTCATCCACAACGTGCTGTACGAGCAGTACCTCAAGGACCATCCGGCCCCCGAGGACTGCGAGTTCTATATGTGCGGCCCGCCGATGATGAACGCCGCGGTGATCAAGATGCTGACGGAGCTGGGTGTCGAGCGCGAGAACATCCTGCTGGACGACTTCGGTGGCTAGATCGCCGTTGCGCCTGGCCGTTCTGCTGGTGCTGATCACGGCGCTCGCCGGCTGTGGCGGCTCGCTGGAGAGTTTCGGCGGGCCGACCATGGGCAGCACCTATTCGGTGAAGTACGTGCGCGGCAGCGGCATGCCCTCGGTGCAGGAATTGCAGCCGCTGGTGGAGAGCGTCCTCGCCGACGTCGATCGGCAAATGTCGACCTACCGCGACGACTCGGACATCGAGCGGTTCAACGATGCACCGGCTGGCACCTGCCAGAAGATGCCGGACGACGTACTTCAACTGGTGCGCTTTGGCGAGACGCTGTCCCAAGCCAGCGACGGTGCCTTCGACCTGACCGTGGAGCCCTTGCTCAACCTGTGGGGGTTCGGCCCGCGGGCGAAGGGTGACCGGGTGCCGAGCGCAGACGAGCTGCAGGCGGTGCGTGCGCAGTTCGGCCACCAGCGGCTGAACATCCGGGATGACCGGTTATGCAAGGACGGCCCGATCCAGGTCGACTTCAACAGTATCGCCGCCGGTTTTGCCGTGGACCGCATCGCGGCGCGGTTGCAGCAGCTGGGTGTGAAGAGTTACCTGGTGGAGGCCACCGGCGAGCTCAAGGCGGTTGGTCGCAAACCCGACGGCTCGCCCTGGCGCATCGCGATCGAGGCGCCGCAGACCGATGCCCGGGTCGCGCAGAAGATCCTTGCGCTGGATGGTTACGGCGTTTCCACCTCCGGGGACTACCGCAACTACTTCGAACAGGACGGCCAGCGCTACTCGCACACCATGGACCCCCGCAGCGCGGCACCGATTCGCCATTCGCTGGCCGCGGTGACCGTCATCGACCGTGCAGCATTGCGTGCCGACGGCTTGTCTACCCTGCTCATGGTGCTCGGTCCCGAAGCCGGCGCCGCTTTCGCCGAACGCGAGCAGATCGCCGCGTTCTTCGTGACTCACCAGGGTGACGGCTTCGTTACCCATAGCAGCTCCGCCTTCGATCGTTTGCTGGTGGAGCAGGGGGACGAACCATGATCTGGCTCGCTGCATTCACCGTCATGTTGCTGGTCGTGGGCGGCATGGCGATCGGCGTGATGGCCGGGCGCAAGCCGCTCGCCGGCTCCTGCGGCGGCATCGCCGCGCTAGGTATCGAGAAAGAGTGCTCGATCTGTAGCGGTGACCGGCAGATCTGCGAAGAGGTCAACCGCGGCGCCGACGATGTAGTGGACGCGACGCTCGCCTACGACGCCACCAAGCGCTAATGTGCTGCGCGAATCGATTCGCCTACGTTCCAGCCTGACGCTCGTGAACCTGCTGCCAGCGGGCATTGCGATGTGGTCGCCGGGGGAGCGGGCATCGAAAGAAGCGGTAGCCCCTGGCGCCGCGACCCTGTCGGGAGGCGTGACGCGTTCCGACTCGTTCAAGGAGTAAATATGGCGGTCTACAGCTACGACGTGGTGGTACTGGGTTCCGGTCCCGCGGGTGAAGGCGCGGCGATGAATGCTTCGAAGGCAGGGCGCAAGGTCGCGGTGATCGACGACCGTCCCCTGGTCGGCGGCAACTGCACCCACCTCGGCACCATACCCTCCAAGGCGCTGCGTCACTCCGTCCGGCAGATCATGCAGTTCAACACCAACCCGATCTTTCGCCAGATCGGCGAGCCGCGCTGGTTCTCTTTCCCCGACGTACTCAAGGACGCCGAGCGCGTCATCGCCAAGCAGGTCGCCTCGCGGACCGGCTACTATGCGCGCAACCGCATCGACACCTTCTTCGGCACCGCCAGCTTCGCCGACGAGCAGACCGTCGAAGTGGTCTGCCTGAACGGCGTGGTGGAAAGGCTGGTGGCCAAGCAGATCGTCATCGCCACCGGCTCGCGACCCTATCGCCCGGTGGACATCGACTTCAGCCACCCGCGGGTCTACGACAGCGACACCATCCTGCAGCTGAACCACACGCCGCGGCGCTTGATCATCTACGGCGCTGGGGTGATCGGCAGCGAATACGCCTCGATCTTCAGCGGCCTTGGCGTGCTGGTCGACCTGATCGACAACCGCGACCAGTTGCTCAGCTTCCTCGACGACGAAATCTCCGATGCGCTGAGTTATCACCTGCGCAACAACAACGTGCTGATTCGCCATAACGAGGAGTACGAGCGCATCGAGGGGCTGGACAACGGGGTGATCCTGCACCTGAAGTCCGGCAAGAAGATCAAGGCCGACGCCTTGCTCTGGTGCAACGGGCGGACCGGCAACACCGACCGTCTCGGCCTGCAGAACATCGGCGTGAAGGTCAACAGCCGCGGGCAGATCGACGTCGACGAGCACTACCGCACCAGCGCTTCCAACGTCTATGCCGCGGGCGACGTGATCGGCTGGCCGGCGCTGGCCAGCGCCGCCTACGACCAGGGCCGCTC
>NZ_JASCPA010000039.1:0-46765 GCF_029959715.1 Pseudomonas sp. PS02288
CGGCGCCACGCCCGCGTCCGCTGGGCGTGCACGACGTGGTCCGCCGCGATCCGCACCTGCCCTCGCGAATCGTCGAGAACCTGTTCTGGTTCGGCCGTTACGCCGAGCGCTGCGACGACCTGACCCGCCTGCTGCGCGTGGTTCTGTCGCGCTATGTCGGCGACGACGACGAACCCATGGCGCTGGCGACCGCGCTGCAACTGGCCGAGTACCTCAGCGTGCTGCCGGACGAGGAGGAGGGCACGCTGGAAGAGCGGCTGTTCGTCGCCCTGCTCGGCGAGGACTGGATCTACAGCCTGCGCGCCAACCTGCAGCGGCTGAACTGGACCGCGTCGCAGGTGCGCGGGCGGCTGTCGCGGGAGAACTGGCTGGCGCTGATGGAAATCCAGCGCGAGGCGCAGACCCTGGAGCGCGAGGAGGCCGACCTCGGCGAGCTGCTGGACTTCCTCAACCGCCTGCTGATGTCGCTGTCGGCGCTGTCCGGCTTCGCCCTCGACGACATGACCCGCGACGACGGCTGGCGTTTCCTGATGATCGGCCGACGCATCGAACGGCTGCAGTTCCTCGCCGAAGCCATCGCCGGATTCCTCGATGGTGAGGCCGTGCAGGACCAGGCGGCGCTGGAGTGGCTCCTCGAGCTGGGCAACAGCACCATCACCTACCGCTCGCGCTACCAGGCCGCGCCGCAGTTGATCCCGGTGCTCGACCTGCTGCTGCTGGACGAGCAGAACCCGCACGCGGCGCTGTTCCAGCTGCTCGAGCTGGAGAAGGCGCTGGACCACCTCAGCGAGCAGTTCGGCAGCCAGCACGAGTTGACCTTGGCGCTGCTCACCGACCGCCTGCGCCTGGTCGACCTCGGCACCCTGGAAAACGCGCTGTTCGGTGAGGCCGGCAAGCGCGCCGTGCTCAACGGCCTGAGCCAGTTGCTGCGCGCGGTCGGCGAGGCCGCCGGGCAGCTTTCCGATCGCCTGGCGCTGCGCTTCTTCGCCCACGTCGATGCCAGCCAGCAGACGGTGTCCTCATGAGCGCGCGCTACCAGGTCATCCACGACACCCACTACCGCTACGCCACCGCGGTGTCGCTGGCCAAGCAACTGGCGCACCTGTGGCCGCGCGACTGCGCCTGGCAGCGCTGCATCGTCCGCGAACTGAACGTCGAGCCGGCGCCGACGCAGCGCCGCGACGAGCTGGACATCTTCGGTAATCCGCTGACCCGCCTGGCCTTCGAGCGGCCGCACGAGGAGTTGCGCGTCGAGGCGCGCCTGGACGTGGAGATTCTCGCTCGGCCGCTGCTCGATCCCCTGCAGTCGCCGCCCTGGGAGGACGCCAGCGCCGCGCTCTCCTACAGCGGCGCGCCGCTGTCGACCGAGGTACTGGAAGCCGGCCGCTTCCGCTTCGAGTCGCCGGCGGTTCGCCTCAAGTATTCCTTCGTCGATTACGCCGAGGACTGCTTCACCGCGGGCCGCCCGCTGCTGCAGGGCGTCCAGGCGCTGATGCAGAAGATCTTCCGCGAGTTCACCTTCGATGCCACCGCTACCCAGGTGGCGACGCCGCTGCTTGAGGTGCTTGAGAAGCGCCGCGGGGTCTGCCAGGACTTTGCCCACCTGATGATCGCCTGCCTGCGCTCGCGCGGCCTGGCGGCGCGCTATGTCAGCGGCTACCTGCTGACCCAGCCGCCGCCCGGCCAGCCACGGCTGATCGGCGCCGATGCCTCGCATGCCTGGGTGTCGGTGTACTGCCCGCGACAGGGCTGGGTGGATTTCGACCCGACCAACAACGTGCAGCCGGGCCTGGAACACATCACCCTGGCCTGGGGCCGCGACTTCTCCGACGTGTCGCCTCTGCGCGGGGTGATCCTCGGTGGCGGCAGCCACGACCCCGACGTACAGGTCACCGTCACCCCGGCCGGTGAGGTGGCGGTGGCTCCCGGGCGTGAGTAGCGCCCGGGAGCGTCGTTTCACTGCGGCGTCTGCGGCGTCACCCGCCACACCGTATCGCCGACGTCGTCGGCCACCAGCAGCGCGCCCTGCTGGTCCGTCGCCACGCCCACCGGACGGCCGAGGGCTTCGCCGTCGTCACTGAGGAATCCGGTCAGCACGTCTTCCGGTGGGCCGGCCGGGCGACCGTTGGCGAAGGGCACGTAGATCACCTTGTAGCCGCTGCGTGGCTCGCGGTTCCAGGAACCGTGCTGGCCGACGAAGGCGCCGCCGCTGTAGCGCTTGAGCAGGTCGCCCCGATAGAAGGTCAGGCCCAGCGACGCGGTGTGGGCGCCCAGCGCGTAGTCGGGAACGATGGCCTTGGCCACCAAGTCGGGGCGCGGGGGCTGGACACGGCTGTCGACGTGCTGGCCGTAGTAGCTGTAGGGCCAGCCGTAGAAACCGCCGCTCTTCACCGAGGTCATGTAGTCGGGCACCAGGTCGCTGCCGATCTCGTCGCGCTCGTTCACCGCCACCCACAGCTCGCCGCTTTCCGGTTGCCAGGCCAGGCCGTTCGGGTTGCGCAGCCCGGCGGCGAACAGCCGCGAGGTGCCGCGGGCCGGGTCGACCTCGAGGATGCCGGCGCGGTCGCGCTCGGCGTCGATGCCGTTCTCGGCGACGTTGCTGTTGGAGCCGACGCTGACGTAGAGCAGCGAACCATCGCGGCTGGCGACCAGGTCCTTGGTCCAGTGGTGGTTGATGCTGCCGGCCGGCAGGTTGACGATCTTTTTGCCTGGCTCGTCGATGCGCAGCGCGCCCTCGCGGTAGGGGAAGCTCAGCACGGCGTCGGTATTGGCGACGTACAGGGTGTCGCCTACCAGCGCCATGCCGAACGGCGAGTTGAGGCCTTCGATGTAGGCGCTCCGGACTTCGGCAACGCCGTCGCCGTCGGCGTCGCGCAGCAGGGTGATGCGGTTGGCGCTGCCCAGCCCGGAGCCGGCGCGCTGCATGCCCTTCTTGGTCAGCCAGGCTTTCACGCCGTTGCCGTCGTCCGGTTTGGGCGGCGCGTCGGTTTCCGCGACCAGGATGTCGCCGTTGGGCAGGACCAGCAGCGTGCGCGGGTGATCCAGGCCCTGGGCGAACGCACGCACCTGCAGGCCCTGGGCGGCGACTGGCGTCTGGCCCTCGGCCCAGCCACGCGCCTTGGCGATGTTCACCGTCGGCAGGAGACTGGAGGCGGGCTCGGGCAACCGGGGTTGCGGGCCGTAACTGTCGGCGATCGGCAGCGTGGCCTTCTCGCAGCCGACCAGTGCGACGCAGAGGGCAAGGGTGAGCGGCAGGGTGGGTAGGCGGTTCATCGCATCTCCGGGGTTCAGGGGAGTCGTTCTCGTGGGTGAGTCTCGTCGTCCGAGTCGTTCGGTGAAACCTTGGGAATGACGAAGAAGATGATCAGGGCGAGCAGGGTGCTGAGTAGCGCCGTGGCTTCGCGGCCCATGCCTACGGCAATGCCGATGGCGGCGGTCAGCCAGATGCCGGCGGCGGTGGTCAGGCCGTGCACTTCATGGACGCTGTTGCCTTTGATGATGGTGCCCGCGCCGAGGAAGCCGACGCCTGCGGCGATGCCCTGGATGACACGGCTCAGGGCGTCGTGCTCGGCCCCGGACATGTGCGGGGCGAGCACGAACAGCGCGGCGCCGAGCGACACCAGCATGTGCGTGCGCACGCCGGCGGCCTTGCCCTTGGCGGCGCGCTCGTAGCCCAGCGCGCCGCCGAGCAGGGCGGCGAGGCCCAGGCGCAGCACCAGGCGCGTGGTTTCGGCAAGGTCCGGCAGGTCGGAAAACTCTTCGGCGACCGTCGCGCTGATGATCTGCCACCACTCCATGCACCGCTCCCGCCGTCATGCGCCCGCTCGCGCCTCGGCAGTTTTGACCCCGCCGCGCTGCGAGGGTTTTATCCGCGCATCGAACGCGCGGCACGACCTACGGCATGACCTCGAAGCGCAGCACGCCGATCATCTGGCCGGCTTCGGTGACGACCTGCACCTGCCAGTCGCCGACCACGTCGTCGGGGAAGTTCTGCTTGTGTGTCCACGAGCGGTAGCCTTCCTTGCCGCCGCCGTGGATGTCGAGGGCGATGCGGTCGACGATCTGCCCGTCGTGCTGCCAGACGTGATAGATGCGCTCCTTCAGTCCGCGCGGCGCGTTGATCCGGGTGAAGGCGTAGAGACCCTGGCTCTTGAGCTGCGCGGCGCTGATGCTCTCCACGCTGACGCCGGGCTTGCGGGTAAGGTCGTCGAACTGCTCGGTGACCGCCACTTCGCCCAGCCAGAGGGTCGACGGCGGCACCCACAGCCGCGCCTGCCAGCCCACCGCGCCGAGCACCAGCATCAGCGCCAGCGAGATCAGCCAACGCCGCCAGCCGGCCAGCTTGAGGCTGCCGATCAGGCTCGGGAACGACAGCACCGCGGCCACTCCGAGCGACCAGGCGTAGGCCTGCGGCGTGCTCAGGTGAAGGATGATCGGCAGCGCGGTGAGCAGCACGGCGAAGAGCGTCAGGCTGTGGAACGACATGAATACCCAGCGCCGCGCGGCCAGCCCCTTGTAGTACAGCGGGTCGGTGATCGAGGCCAGCGCCGCGGCGCCGAGCAGGCCGGTGAACAGCGCCTGGCCGCTGTTCCAGGTCGTGGTGATGAAGAAGAACGGCAGGACGAAGAACAGGCTCTCCTGGTGGATCATCTGCGTCGCATAGCGCAGCAGCGGCGGCGGCAGGTCGAAGCCGAACCAGCGTGCAGTGCAGCGGCGCAACGTGCTTTCGAGCACCAGCCAGAGCCAGCTGACCAGCATGGTCACGGCGATCAGCTTGGCCAGGCTGGCTTGTCGGTCGACCAGCAGGAAACTGGCCAGGCCGGAGACGAAGCCGAACACGGCGATCGCACGCGGGTAGCGTCGCAACAGCTCGGTGACCAGGCCGACCAGGCGCGCGATTCGGGTTTTCCAGACGGACATGCGCTTCTCGGAGCCGTAAATGGGGGCGTTCAGGTAGGGGCGTCGGCTGTCAGCGCGGCTCGCGGTCTTCCCACTTGGGCAGCACGGTGGGCCGCCAGGCATCCAGCAGATCGAGCAGGCCGGAGGCGGAGTCGCTCAGCTGCAGCATCTCGCGGTGCGGCGGACGGACGAAGCCTTCGTTCACCAGGTGATCGAGAAATGCGCCGAGCTTGCCGTAGAAACCCATCACCTCGAACAGGCCGAGGGGTTTGGCGTGATAGCCGAGCTGGCCCCAGGTCCACACCTCGAAGAGTTCCTCCAGGGTGCCGAGCCCGCCCGGTAGGGCGATGAAGGCATCGGAGAGTTCGGCCATGCGCGCCTTGCGCGCGTGCATGCCGTCGACCACTTCCAGGCGCGTCAGGCCGGGATGGCCGATCTCCGCGTCACGCAGGCTTTGCGGAATGATGCCGATGACTTCGCCGCCAGCCCTGAGCGTGGCGTCGGCGACGATACCCATCAGGCCCACCGCGCCCCCGCCGTACACCAGCGTCATGCCGCGTCGGGCGATCTCTTCGCCGAGCCGCTCGGCGGCCTCGCGGTAAACAGGATCCCGGCCCGTGCTGGCACCGCAGAACACGCAAACGGAACGTAACGACATCATCTACTCCGTGGTCATTCAGGCACACAGAGTAACGGCCCGCACCGGGCGGGGCCATGCTTTCAGACGAGTCGTTCGGCGTCGGGGCTGATACCGCTGGCACCACAGGCATAGGCCGCCAGTACCGCGCGCAGTAATTCGTTGAGATACATCATTGCTCTCCTAAAGTGGCGTTGACGGTCTCATCCTATAAGGTCAGGGTATGCCCCACTCGTTGAGAATCTGTATCAACCCGATAGTCCGACATGCGGATTCCGGGTGCGCGGTGTCAGCGATATCCCGGCCCACGAAGCCAGGACCATCGCCGGCCACGACGTTATGCTGCGGCACGGCGTCTTTGCGACACGGCGCCGCAGGTGCTGTGTAAGAAGCCGCTGCTCTGGCAGTCTTGACGGGATGACTCACTGCCAATGCCCTACTGCCCAGGAGGCAAGATGATCCGCAAACTCGCAATCGCAACCCTGCTCGCCGTCGCCAGCGCCCCGGTCTTTGCCGCCGAATGCAAAGTCGATATCGAGGCCACCGACCAGATGACCTTCAACACCAAGGCCGTTCAGATCAGCAAGAGCTGCAAGCAGTTCACGGTGAACCTGAAACACGTCGGCAAGCTGCCGAAGAACGTGATGGGCCACAACTGGGTGCTGACCTCCGCCGCCAACGAGCAGCCGGTCGCCACCGACGGCATGTCCGCCGGCCTCGACAAGAACTACATCAAGGAAGGCGACGACCGCGTCATCGCCCACACCAAGGTGATCGGCGGCGGCGAAAGCGACTCCGTGACCTTCGATGTGTCCAAGCTGGCTGCCGGCACCGACTACGCGTTCTTCTGCTCGTTCCCGGGCCACGTCGCGATGATGAAGGGCACGGTCACCCTGGTCGACTGAGTCGTCCATCGATCGAAAGAAGGCCGCTTCCGAGCGGCCTTTTTCATGCCCGGCGTTTCTTTCAATGGACGCTGCCAGGTCGGTCATTCCGTTTTTTCCTGCTGCGCTCAGAGGCGCTCGAGCATCCAGCGCACGAAGTCGCGCACCTTCGGCACTTCGGCCACCTGCTCCGCGTAGGCCAGGTAGTAGGCGTTGTGGCTGCTCATCGCGTGGTCCCAGGCGACCACCAGCTTGCCTTCGGCGAGCTCCTCCTCGACCAGGAAGCGCGGCAGCAAGGCCACGCCGCAGCCGACCTGGGCGGCGCGGATGCACATGTAGAAGCTGTCGAAGCGCGGCCCGTGATAACTGTGTTCGGTGTGCAGGCCCTGGCCGAGGAACCAGTCGTGCCAGGCTTCGGGGCGGCCGGTGTTCTGCAGCAGGACGAAGTCGGCGAGCCGGGTCGGGTCTTCCAGCGGCTGTTCGGGCAGCAGCCCCGGCGCGCATACCGGCAGCATCTCCTCGTCGAACAGACGCACGCATTCGGCGCCCGGCCGCGCACCCTGGCCGAAATAGAACGCCAGGTCGCTGCGGCCCTGGATCAGGTCGTCCGGCTCGCGTTCCTGGCGCAGGTCCAGGTGGATCTGCGGGTATTCCAGGCGCCAGCCCTTGAGTCGCGGAATCAGCCAGCGCGCGGCGAAGGTCGGCGGCGCGCAGACGCGCAGCACCTCGGTCTCGCCGCCGTAGGAGCGCAGGTAGTGGGTCGACATTTCGATCTGGGTGAGGATCTTGCGTACCTCGTCCAGGTACAGCGAGCCCGCCGGGGTCAGTTGCAGGCGACGGCGCACGCGGCGCAGCAGCAGATGCTGGATCTGCTCCTCGAGCTGGGCGACCTGCTTGCTCACCGCGCTCTGCGTCAGGCTCAGTTCCTCGGCGGCGCGGGTGAAGGACAGGTGCCGCGCCGCCGCCTCGAAGCATTGCAGCGCGGTGAGCGAGGGCAGGTTGCGTTTGTTGAGCATGGCGGCCTCGGGTGGAGGGGTCTTTGCATGAGCGAATGGAATGATAACTGGAACAATGCTCGTTTGTTGGCACGCCCGGTAGCCGCTATTAATAAGGCATCCCTCGTCACCGATTTTCAGGAGTTCGCATGCTCGGCCCATTGTTCGACCGTCTGGGGCTTTCCCCGCAGCTGATCCAGCAGGGCGATCTCGCCGTGCACACGCCCATCGACGGCAGCCGTATCGGCAGCGTCGCGCTGCAGGGCGCCGCCGATGTCGAGCAGGCGGTCGGGCGCGCCGAGCGGGCGTTCCAGGCGTGGCGCTCGGTGCCGGCGCCGCGTCGCGGCGAGCTGGTGCGGCAGTTTGGCGAGGCGCTGCGGGCGCACAAGGCCGACCTCGGCGAACTGGTGTCCTGGGAGGCCGGCAAGATCACCCAGGAAGGGCTGGGCGAAGTGCAGGAAATGATCGACATCTGCGACTTCGCCGTCGGCCTGTCGCGTCAGCTGTATGGCCTGACCATCGCCTCGGAACGTCCCGGCCATCACATGCGCGAGAGCTGGCAGCCGCTGGGCGTGGTCGCGGTGATCAGCGCCTTCAACTTCCCGGTCGCGGTGTGGGCGTGGAATGCCGCACTGGCGCTGGTCTGCGGCAACCCGGTGATCTGGAAGCCGTCGGAGAAGACCCCGCTCACCGCGCTGGCCTGCCAGGCGCTGTTTGACAAGGTGGTCGCCGGTTTCGACGGCGCGCCGGAGTACCTCAATCAGGTGCTGATCGGCGATCGCAGCGCCGGCGAAGCGCTGGTCGAGGACCCGCGCGTGGCGCTGGTCAGCGCGACCGGCAGCACGCGCATGGGGCGCGAGGTGGCGCCCAGGGTCGCCGCCCGTTTCGCCCGCAGCATCCTCGAGCTGGGCGGCAACAACGCGATGATCCTCGCGCCCAGCGCCGACCTCGACCTGGCCGTGCGGGCGATCCTGTTCAGCGCCGTGGGCACCGCCGGGCAGCGCTGCACCACGCTGCGCCGGCTGATTGCCCACGAATCGGTGAAGGAGGAGATCGTCGCCCGGCTGAAGGCGGCCTACGCCAAGGTGCGCATCGGCCATCCGCTGCAGGGCAATCTGGTCGGTCCGCTGATCGACCGGCAGGCCTTCGAGGCGATGCAGGGCGCGCTGAGCCAGGCGCGCGGCGAGGGCGGCAAGGTGTTTGGCGGCGAGCGCCAACTGGCCGAGCAGTTCCCCGAGGCGTTCTACGTGTCGCCGGCCATCGTCGAGATGCCCGAGCAGAGCGACGTGGTGCGCGGCGAGACCTTCGCGCCGATCCTCTACGTCATCGGCTACAGCGACTTCCAGCAGGCGCTGCAGCTGAACAACGCCGTGCCGCAGGGGCTGTCCTCCTGCGTGTTCACCAACGATGTGCGCGAGGCGGAGCAGTTCATGTCCGCGACCGGCAGCGATTGCGGCATCGCCAACGTCAACATCGGCCCGAGCGGCGCGGAGATCGGTGGCGCCTTCGGTGGCGAGAAGGAAACCGGCGGCGGCCGCGAGTCCGGCTCCGATGCCTGGCGCGCCTACATGCGCCGGCAGACCAATACAGTGAACTACTCGCGCGAACTGCCGCTGGCGCAGGGCATTACCTTCGACTGAACAGGCGGCGTTTCAGGATCTGCCGGGCATCGGCTCGCTGGGGAGCCTAAGGAAAGGAGTGTCGGACATGACCATGCTGCGCCAGGAATGTCTGTGGGAAGCGCTGACCCCTAAGCGGCCGCGTGCGGCGGCGCTGGCGGGGGAGCACAAGGCCGACGTGTGCGTGATCGGCGCCGGCATCACCGGGCTGTCGGCGGCGCTGCACCTGCTCGAGCGCGGCAAGCGGGTGTGCATCCTCGAAGCCCATGAAGTGGGTCATGGCGGTTCGGGGCGCAACGTCGGGCTGGTCAACGCGGGCATGTGGATCGCCCCGGACGAGATCGAGGCCGGCCTCGGCCTCGCCGTCGGCCAGCAGCTGAACCAGACGCTGGGCGCGGCGCCCGCGCTGGTGTTCTCCCTGGTCGATCGCTACGGCATCGATTGCCAGCTGCGCCGCGAGGGCACCCTGCACATGGCGCACAACCCCGCCGGGTTGGCCAACCTGCGCAGCCGCTGTGAGCAATGGCAGCGCCGTGGAGCGCCGGTCGAGCTGCTCACTGGGCAGGCCTGCGTACGCGCCACCGGTACCGAGCGGATCGCCGGCGCGTTGCTCGATCGTCGCGCCGGTACGCTCAACCCGATGGCCTACACGGTCGGGCTGGCGAATGCGGTGCAGCAATTGGGCGGCGAGCTGTTCGAGCATTCTCCAGTCGCCCGCCTGGAACGCCAGGGCGCGCAGTGGGTGGTGCGCAGCGAGGCCGGGGCGGTGCTCGCCGAGCAGGTCGTGATCGCATCCAGCGCCTACACAGAAGGGGAATGGAGCGAGGTGCGGCGGCATTTCTTTCCCGGCTTCTACTACCAGGTCGCCTCGACGCCGCTGCACGGTGAGGAAGCGACGCGCATCCTGCCGGGCGGGCAGGGGTCCTGGGACACCCGTCAGGTGCTCAGCAGCATCCGCCGCGACGCCGACGGCCGCCTGCTGCTCGGTAGCCTCGGCAACGGCACGCGCAAGCCGGCGTGGTTCCTGCGCGCCTGGGCCCGGCGCATCCAGAAGCACTACTTTCCCTACCTGCCGGCGGTCGATTGGGAATACACCTGGACCGGTTGCATCGACTTCACCCCTGATCACCTGATGCGTCTCTTCCAGCCGGCGCCGGGGCTGCTCGCGGTGGCCGGCTACAACGGTCGTGGCGTCACCACGGGCAGCGTGGTCGGCAAGGCCTTCGCCGATTACCTGTGCACGGGGAACTCCGCCGCGTTGCCGATGCCGTTCCGCTCCACGCCTGCCGTCAGTGCACCGCGGTTGCGCAGCGGGATGTACGAACTGGGATTTTCGCTCTACCACGCCGGGCAGTGCCTGCGCGTGGTGATCTAAGTGTGTTCGGAGGGCTGACCAGCGATGGTGCGGGTGGGTATTTTCGGTGCACCAGCGGCGGGCGATTCCCCCTCGCTAAGTGGCCGTTACCGAAAGTAAAAATGGCCTTCCGGGCGGCCTGTCGCATATCTGCCCGAAAAAGGCGCATTGAAATAGAGGGTCATTAAATTTTTTTTCGAATCCTCTGATTTTTTGACAAGACCCTCTGTTTCTTCCCGTTCGGCCGGAGTTTCTTCTGGATGGCACAAGGCTTGCTCTTGCAAGCTGCCAATCCAAACCCCTCAGGGAGCAACTCCATGCCTCACAAGTCTTTCAACAAAGGTGTTCTGGCTTTCGCTGTTGCAAGCGCGATGAGCCTCTCCTCTTTTGCATACGCAGACGTAGTCATTGGTGTAGCCGGTCCGATGACCGGGGGTAACGCCGCGTTCGGCGAGCAGCTGTGGCGTGGCGCTGAACAAGCCGTCGCCGACATCAACGCTGCCGGTGGCATCAACGGTGAGAAGATCAAGCTGGTCAAGGCGGACGACGCCTGCGAGCCGAAACAGGCCGTAGCGGTCGCCAACCGTCTGGTCGACTCCGACAAGGCCGTCGCCGTGGTCGGTCACTTCTGCTCCTCCTCGACCATGCCGGCCTCCGAGGTCTATGACGAAGCAGGCATCATTTCGATTACCCCAGCGTCGACCAACCCGCAGGTTACCGAGCGCGGCCTGACCGGCGAATTCCGCATGTGCGGTCGTGACGACCAGCAGGGCGTGGTTGCCGGCGACTACATCGTCGATACTCTGAAAGCCAAGAAAGTCGCAGTCATCCACGACAAGGACACCTACGGCCAGGGCCTGGCCGACGCCACCAAGATGGAGCTGAACAAGCGCGGTGTTAAGGAAGTCCTCTACGAAGGTCTGACCCGCGGCGAGAAAGACTTCAACGCCCTGGTCACCAAGATCCGTTCCACCGGCGCCGAAGTGGTCTACTTCGGTGGTCTGCATGCCGAAGCCGGTCCGCTGGTCCGCCAGATGCGCGAGCAGGGCGTCACCGCCAAGTTCGTTTCCGGCGACGGCATCGTCACCGACGAATTCGTCGGCACCGCTGGGGGCCCGCAATACGCCAAGGGCGTGCTGATGACCTTCGGCGCCGACCCGCGTCAGATCCCGGATGGCAAGGCAGTCATCGAAAAATTCCGCGCCAACGGTTATGAGCCGGAAGGCTACACCCTGTACTCCTACGCCTCTATCCAGGCCATCGCTGCCGCCTTCACCGGCGCCAAGAGCACCGAAGGCGCCAAGGCTTCGGCCTGGCTGAAAGCCAACCCGGTCTCCACCGTCATGGGCAAGAAGGAATTCGATGCCAAGGGCGATCTGAAAGTCTCCGACTACGTGATGTACGAGTGGGACGACGCTGGCAAGTACAAGCAACTCTGATGTCAGTCGAAGCCCCCGTGCGGTGATCCCGCACGGGGGCTTCGGGTATTTGCGTCGAGCCTCGGAAGGGCGGCGCGGCCTCGGTCGCCCGGCCCTTCTTTTCAAGGGGGAGTCGCCGCCCTGCCTTACCCAGGCAACCGGATGCACCTCCCAGGCCCCTCGCAAGACTCCTCTTCCCGTCATGACTTGAGAGTTGATTTATGGACGGTATTTTCCTGCAGCAAATGATCAACGGCCTGACCCTCGGCTCGGTCTATGGCCTGATCGCCATCGGCTACACCATGGTTTACGGCATCATCGGCATGATCAACTTCGCCCACGGCGAGGTGTACATGGTCTCTGCCTACCTCGCCGCCATCGCCATCGCGGTACTCGGCTTCTTCGGCGTGCACTCCTTCCCGCTGGTGATTCTCGGGACCCTCATATTCACCATTGTGGTGACCGGCGTTTACGGGTTCGCCATCGAGCGCATCGCCTACAAACCGCTGCGCAACTCGACCCGCCTGGCACCGCTGATCTCGGCGATCGGCATGTCGCTGATCCTGCAGAACTACGTGCAGCTCAGCCAGGGCGCGCGTCAGCAAGGCATCCCGACCATGCTCGAAGGCAGCCTGCGGCTGCACGTCGGCGAAGGGTTCGTGATGATCACCTACACCAAGCTGTTCATCATCGCCGCCGCCATTGCCGGCATGCTGGCGCTGACCTTCATCATCCAGCGCACGCGCCTCGGACGCATGTGCCGGGCGACCCAGCAGGACCGCAAGATGGCGCAGATCCTCGGCATCAACACCGACCGGGTGATCTCCTACGTATTCGTCATCGGCGCGTCCATGGGTGCCCTGGCCGGCGTGCTGATCACCCTGAACTACGGCACCTTCGACTTCTATGCCGGCTTCATCATCGGCATCAAGGCGTTCACCGCCGCGGTGCTCGGCGGCATCGGCTCGCTGCCCGGCGCGATGCTCGGCGGGCTGATCCTCGGCGTGGCCGAGGCGCAGTTCTCCGGCATGGTCAACACCGACTACAAGGACGTGTTCAGCTTCTCGCTGCTGGTACTGATCCTGATCTTCCGACCGCAAGGGCTCCTGGGTCGTCCCCAGGTGACTAAGGTGTGATGCCCGTGAGCACTTCTTCCATCGATATCAAGAAAAGCCTGATCGACAGCGTGATGGCCGGGCTGATCGCCCTCATCGTGTTCGGTCCGATCGTCGGGGTAGTCCTCCAGGGCTACGATTTCAACCTGCAGTTCGACCGTGTCGGCTGGATGGTGCTGGTGGTCATGGTCGGCCGCTTCGCCCTCAGCCTGTTCCTGCAGACCCCGCGCGGCGCCGTGGTGCTGCAGAGCTTCGAGAGCCCGGCGGGCGGTGTCGGCGTATTGCCGCCGGACTACAAGTCGCGGCTGCGCTGGATCCTCCCGGTGCTGGTACTGCTGGCGGTGGCGTTTCCGTTCTTCGCCAACAAGTACCTGCTCACCGTGGTCATCCTCGGCCTGATCTACGTGCTGCTTGGCCTCGGCCTGAACATCGTGGTCGGCTTGGCCGGCCTGCTCGACCTGGGCTTCGTCGGCTTCTACGCCATCGGCGCCTATGGCCTGGCGATGGGCTACGAGTACCTCGGCCTGGGCTTCTGGAGCATGCTGCCGCTGTCGGCGATCCTCGCCGCGTTCGCCGGCATGTTGCTCGGCTTCCCGGTGTTGCGGATGCACGGCGACTACCTGGCGATCGTCACGCTCGGCTTCGGCGAGATCATCCGCCTGATCCTCAACAACTGGCTGGCGGTGACCGGCGGCCCGAACGGCATGAGCGCTCCAGCGCCGACCTTCTTCGGCCTCGAGTTCGCCCGCCGCGCGAAGGATGGCGGCACGCCGTTCCACGAGTTCTTCGGCATCGCCTACGATCCGAACCTGAAGTTCCTGTTCACCTACGCCGTGCTGTTCCTGGTCGTGCTGCTGGTGCTCTACATCAAGCATCGCCTCACCCGCATGCCGGTCGGGCGTGCCTGGGAAGCGCTGCGCGAAGACGAGATCGCCTGCCGCGCGATGGGCCTCAACCACGTGCTGGTTAAACTCTCGGCGTTCATGCTCGGCGCTTCCACCGCCGGTATCGCCGGGGTGTTCTTCGCCACCTACCAGGGCTTCGTCAACCCGGCCTCGTTCACCTTCTTCGAGTCGGCGCTGATCCTCGCCATCGTCGTCCTCGGCGGCATGGGATCGACCATCGGGGTGGTGATCGCCGCCTTCGTGCTGACCGTCGCCCCCGAGTTGCTGCGCAGCTTCGCGGACTACCGCGTGCTGCTGTTCGGCATCCTCATGGTGGTGATGATGATCTGGAAACCACGCGGCCTGATTCGCATCAACCGCATCGGCATAGCCCCACGCAAAGGAGTGGCGCCATGAGCGACGTCATTCTCTCCGTCGACTCGCTGATGATGCACTTCGGTGGCATCAAGGCGCTGAACGACGTGAATTTCTCCGTCAAGCGGCATTCGATTTCCGCGCTGATCGGCCCCAACGGTGCCGGCAAGACCACCGTGTTCAACTGCCTCACCGGCTTCTACTCGGCCACGGGCGGGAAGATCCTGCTCAACGCCCAGGGCAAGCAGACCGACGTGATCAAGGTGCTCGGCGAGCCCTTCGCGGCGGACGACTTCGTCAAGCCGGCGCAGTTCGGTTCGCGGGTCTGGTACAAGATGTTCGGCGGCACCCACCTGGTGAACCGCGCCGGCCTGGCGCGGACCTTCCAGAACATTCGCCTGTTCAAGGAAATGACCGTCCTGGAAAACCTGCTGGTGGCGCAGCACATGCTCGCCAACCGCAACATGTTCGCCGGCATCTTCAACACGCCCGGCTACCGCAAGGCCGAAAGCAAGCTGCTCGACACCGCGTTCTACTGGCTGGAAGTGGTCGACTTGGTGGAGCACGCCAACCGTCTCGCCGGCGAGCTTTCCTATGGCCAGCAGCGCCGCCTGGAAATCGCCCGGGCGATGTGCACGGCACCGGAACTGATCTGCCTGGACGAACCCGCCGCCGGCCTCAACCCCGCGGAAACAGAGGCACTTGCCGGGATGATCCGCCTGCTGCGCGATGAGCACGGCATCACCGTGCTGCTGATCGAGCACGACATGGGCATGGTCATGAGCATCTCCGACCACATCGTGGTGCTCGACCACGGGCTGGTCATCGCCCAGGGCGGGCCTGACGACATCAAGAACGATCCGAAGGTGATTGCCGCCTACCTCGGCGCGGAAGAGGAGGAAGTGGCATGAGTTCGCCGATGCTGGAGTTCAAGGACGTCAACGTCTTCTACGGGCAGATCCATGCCCTCAAGGGCGTGAGCATGCACATCAACGAGGGCGAGACGGTCAGCCTGATCGGCGCCAACGGCGCCGGCAAGTCGACCCTGCTGATGTCGATCTTCGGCCAGCCGCGGGCGAAGAGCGGGCAGATCCTCTATCAGGGCACCGATATCAGCAAGAAGTCGGCGCACTACGTCGCCTCCAACGGCATCGCGCAGTCGCCGGAAGGTCGCCGCGTGTTCCCCGACATGAGCGTGGAGGAGAACCTGCTGATGGGCACCATCCCCATCGGCGCCAAGTTCGCTGACGAGGACATGCAGCGCATGTTCGAGTTGTTCCCGCGCCTCAAGGAGCGCCGCAATCAGCGCGCCATGACCATGTCCGGCGGCGAGCAGCAGATGCTCGCCATCGCCCGTGCGCTGATGAGCCGACCCAGGTTGCTGCTGCTCGACGAGCCGTCGCTCGGCCTGGCACCGATCGTGGTGAAGCAGATCTTCTCGACCCTGCGTGAACTGGCGCAGACCGGCATGACCATCTTCTTGGTGGAGCAGAACGCCAACCACGCACTGCGTCTCTCCGACCGCGCCTACGTGATGGTCACCGGGCAGATCCGCATGTCCGGCACCGGTCAGGAACTGCTGACCAACCCCGAAGTGCGCGAAGCCTACCTCGGCGGTCACTGAGTAATACCCTTTCGCCCGGAGTGGGATGCGAGCCTGGCTCGTTTCCCGCTCCGGGCTTTTTATTGCCCGGGGAAACCTTCCCGGTGCTGCAGACCGGCAGAGTCACTGCCTTGGAGTTGTTCAGCGAAACTGTGGAGCGAGCTGTGCATAACGTGGTGGCAGAGTGCTGCGGGCCACTGCCTGCGCGGCTTCCAGAGGTTTGCTCGGAATTTGACCGACTGGATGAATTCCAAGGGAAAACAGTCAGTTATTGAAGACCTTGGCGCTCGGCGAAGCGTCGGGGAGTTGTCCCCAGGAGCTGTGGATAGTCTTGTGAATAAGGAGGGGGCGGCCGCCGCGACCAGCCTGGGGACGCGGCTTTCAGGGAACTGTGCGTTTTTTGTGCTGTCGCGGGGATTTCCACGTCTTGCTTGTCGCGATCAGCTGGCAGCCTTCACCGGGCTGGCCTCGCGCACGGTCATCGATTCGGCCAGCAGCGCGGCGGCCTCGCGCAGGCGCGGCACGCAATCGAGCAGGTCGTTAAGGCTCTTGCGCGCGGTGGGCGCATGGCAGGCCAGCGCCGCGACGCAGTGACCGGCGGCATCGGTAATGGGCACCGCCACGGCGGCCATGCCACGGACGAACTCCTCGCTGTCGATGCCCACGCCGCGCGCCTTGATCCGTTCCAGCTCGGTCTCCAGAAGGGCCGCGTCGGTGAGGGTGCGGTCGGTCTGCCGGGTCAGCGGCAGGTGCGCGAGCATCCGCTGGCGTTGGCTGGCGCTCATGCTCGCCAGGTACAGCTTGCCGCTGGCGGTGCAGTGCAACGGCACATGGGTGCCGGGCTCGACATGCAGGCGAAGGGGCTCGCGGGTTTCCACGCGGTCGATGTAGAGCACCTGGTTGCCGTCCAGCGCGGTCAGGTTGCAGGTTTCACCCAGCTCGGCGACCAGTTCCTCGAGGATCAGCCGATGGCGCTGCAGCACCGCCTGGTTACGCAGCGCATGCAGGCCCAGTTGCCGGGCGTGGGGGCCGGGCAGGTAGGTCTTTTCGTCCAGTTCGCGGATCAGGTAACCGTGGCGCTCCAGTGCGGTGAGCATGCGCAGCAGGGTCGCCTTGGGTGCCTGCAGGCGGTCGCTGAGTTGCGCCAGGGTCACCGGCTCGCTGGCGCAGACCACGGCCTCGAGCGCGATCAGGGCGCGCAGGCTGCGGTCACCGTTGCCCAGGGCTTCGCTATCCATCGCCTCTACATTCTTTTTTGAATCTTTTCGTTCCATTTTCTGGTTACCTGTTCCGGCCGGCAAATGGTCTTCTTTAACTTCGTTACTGATTTATAAAGGCTTTCTGCGGGATTTGGAAATTCTGCCGGCGGTGGCCTCATGGGAGAAAGACTTCTGGTTCCATGAAAGTGGTCCGTAATGTTTTAATTTTCAAGCGTTGTTCGGATTTATGAAATATAAAAACAAGAGGATTCCCGAATGTCACGCGCCTACGACTATGTCGTTGTCGGCGCCGGTTCTGCCGGTTGTGTACTGGCGAACCGGTTGAGCGAGAACGGTCGATACAGCGTCTGCCTCCTGGAGGCCGGGCCGCCGGACCGCTACCTGTGGATCCACATTCCCATCGGTTATGCCAAGACGATGTTCCACCCCGTGTACAACTGGGGTTTCTACACCGACCCCGACCCGGGCATGCACGACCGCAAGATCTACTGGCCGCGCGGTCGCGGCTTCGGCGGCTGCAGCTCGGTCAACGGGCTGATCTACATCCGCGGGCAGAAGGCCGACTACGACGCCTGGGCCGCCGCCGGCAACGAGGGCTGGAGCTGGGACCAGGTGCTGCCGTACTTCCGCCGCGCCGAACACAACGACCTCGGCGCCGGGCCTACCCGCGGCACCGAGGGGCCGCTCTGGGCCTCCAGCATCAAGGCCCGTCATCCGCTCACCGAAGCCTTCATCGGCGCCGCCAACGGGCTCGGTGTGCCACGGGTCGACGATTTCAACACTGGCGATCAGGAGGGCGTCGGCTACTACCAGCTGACCACCCGCAACGGCCTGCGTTGCAGCACCTCGGTGGCCTACCTGCGCCCAGCCATGGGCCGGCCGAACCTGACGGTGGAATCCAACGCGCACGCCGAGAAGGTGCTGTTCGAAGGCACCCGTGCTGTGGGTGTGCAGTACCGTCAGGGCGGTCGCTCGCTGAGCGTGCGCGCCAACCGCGAGGTGATTCTCAGCGCCGGCGCGCTGCAGTCGCCGCAGTTGCTGCAACTGTCGGGCGTCGGCCCGCGCGAACTGCTGCAGCAGTTCGGTATCCCGCTGGTGCATGCGCTGCCGGGTGTCGGCGAAAATCTGCAGGATCATCTGCAGATCCGCCTGATGTACGAGTGCACCCAGCCGATCACCACCAACGACGACCTCAACTCGCTCGTGCGCAAGATGCGCATGGGCATGCAATGGCTGCTGACCCGCACCGGCCCGCTGGCGATCGGCATCAATCAGGGCGGGCTGTTCACCAATGTCCATTCGCCTGACGGGTTGCCGGATATCCAGTATCACTTCGGCACCCTCAGCGCGGACTCAGCCGGAGGCAGCGTGCACCCGTTCTCTGGGTTCACCATGTCGGTCTGCCAGTTGCGTCCGCAGAGCCGCGGCTACGTGCGGATCAAGTCTGCTGACCCGATGGACGCGCCGTCCATGCAGCCCAACTACCTGTCCGCCGAACTGGACCGGCAGACCGCCATCGCCGGCGTCCGCTACACCCGCAAGCTGGCCGAAACCGAGCCGCTGAAGAGCCTGATCCGCCGCGAGTACCGGCCCGGTGCGGCGTGCGAGAGCGACGCCGAAATTCTCGAATTCTGCCGTGAATACGGCGCCTCGATCTTCCATCCGTCCGGCACTTGCAAGATGGGCAACGACCCGCTGGCGGTGGTGGATCAGCGCCTGCGTGTTCATGGTGTGCAGGGGCTGCGGGTGGTGGACTGTTCGATCATGCCGACCCTGGTTTCCGGCAACACCAACGTGCCGGTGGTCATGATCGCGGAAAAGGCCTCGGAGATGATCCTCGAAGAGGCGAACCAGCCCTCGCTCAGCCAGCGAGTCCCATTGACTTCGACGCGTGCAGAACTAGAAGCCCAGGCATCCTGACCGACCTCCACGTGACGGACCTGCCAACCGCGCCCTGCGGGGCGCCAGCGGAGCCTGTCGCTTAGCAAAACAAAAATAGGAGCACTGCCATGTCATCGCAAAACTCGTTACGCAAGGTCGTAACCGCCAGCGTCATCGGCGCCACCATCGAGTGGTACGACTTCTTCCTCTACGGCGTAGTCGCCGGCATCGTCTTCAACAAGCTGTATTTCCCCTCGGACGATCCGCTGGTGTCGACCATGCTCGCCTACGGCACCTTCGCCGTCGGCTTCGTCACCCGGCCGCTGGGCGGCGTGATCTTCGGCCACTTCGGCGACAAGATCGGGCGCAAGAGCATGCTGGTGATGACCATGATGATCATGGGCGTCGCCACCTTCCTCATCGGTCTGGTACCGACCTACGACACCATTGGCGTCTGGGCGCCGATCCTGCTGCTGTTGCTGCGCGTGTTCCAGGGCATCGGACTGGGCGGCGAGTGGGGCGGCGCGGTGCTGATGGCGTTCGAGTACGCGCCGGAGAAAAAGCGCGGCTTCTACGCCAGCCTGCCGCAGGTCGGCCTGGCCATCGGGCTGTGTCTGGCCTCTGGCGTGGTCGGGTTCCTATCCTACGCGCTCAGCGACCAACAATTCCTCGACTGGGGCTGGCGCGCGGCCTTCCTGCTCAGCGCGGTGCTGGTGTTCCTCGGCACCTGGATTCGCCTGAACGTGATGGAGACGCCGGAGTTCGCCAAGGTCAAGCAGGAGAACGCCGAGGCCAGCATTCCCTTCATCGACATGATCAAGCGCTATCCGAAGAACGTGCTGGCCGGCATGGGCGCGCGCTACATCGACGGCGTGTTCTTCAACGTGTTCGGCGTGTTCTCCCTGAGCTACTTGACGCAGACGCTCAACCTGCCCCGTTCGGAAGCGCTGATCGGGGTGATGGTGGCCGCGGTGGTGATGTGCTTCACCATCCCGCTGTTCGGCGCGCTGTCCGATCGCATCGGCCGAACCCGGGTGTACCTGTGGGGCTCGCTGATCACCGGCATCTCGGCTTTCCCGGCGTTCTGGCTGATGACCACCAGCGGTGGCGACATGTTCACCATCTGGCTGGCCATCGTGATCCCGTTCGGCATCTTCTACGCCTCGGTCTACGGGCCGGAAGCGGCGATGTTCTGCGAACTGTTCGATGCCAAGGTGCGCTACACCGGGATCTCTTTCGTCTATCAGTTCTCCGGCATCTTTGCCAGCGGCCTGACCCCGATGATCGCCACCGCGCTGATGCGCAGCAGCGGCGGGCAACCTTGGAGTACCTGCTGGTACGTGCTCGGCGTCGGCGTGATCAGCGCCTACTCGGCCTGGTGGATCGGTCGGCATGCGAAGAAACAGGGCAAGGAAAAGCAGGCCTCGGCCGGTAGCGCTAACCCGGCGCGCGCCATGCCGTAACCACTCGAAACGGCCCGGCCAGCGTCTTCGCGAGGAGACGCTGGCTTTGCTTCGTGTGGTGGATCAGCGCGGAAAACGACGAGCCCCTCCGGGCATGAAGCCCGGTGGGGCGAGGAGGCGACTATCTCAGTCTCAGTAGAACAGACCGCCCAGTGGCGACGAGGCGTCGCCCAGCGAACGCCGGGGCATGCGCCCGGCCAGGTAACCCTCGCGCCCGGCCTGCACCGCCTTGCGCATCGCCGCGGCCATCAGCAGCGGATCGCGGGCCTTGGCGATGGCGGTGTTCATCAGCACGCCGGCGCAGCCCAGTTCCATGGCGAAGGTGGCATCCGAGGGTGTGCCGACGCCGGCGTCGACGATCACCGGAACCCGGGCGTTCTCCACGATCAGGCCGATGTTGTAAGGGTTGCGGATTCCCAGCCCGGAGCCGATGGGCGCGCCCAGCGGCATGATCGCGACGCAGCCGAGGTCTTCGAGCTTGCGCGCGGCGAGCGGGTCGTCGCTGGTGTAGACCATCACCTGGAACCCCTCGCGAACCAGCGTTTCGGCGGCCTTGAGGGTTTCGCCGATGTCCGGGTAGAGCGTCCTCGGGTCGCCCAGCACTTCCAGCTTGACCAGGTCGTGGCCGTCCAGCAGTTCGCGGGCGAGCAGGCAGGTGCGCACCGCATCCTCGGCGGTGTAGCAGCCGGCGGTGTTCGGCAGCAGGGTGTAGCGCTCGGGCGGGATCACCTCGAGCAGGTTCGGTTGCGCGGCGTCCTGGCCGAGGTTGCTGCGGCGCACCGCGAAGGTGACCATCTCGGCGCCGCTGGCCTCGACGGCGGCGCGGGTCTGCTCCAGGTCGGCGTAATGCCCGGTGCCGACCAGCAGGCGCGAAGTGAAGATGTGACCGTGGACGATCAGGCAGTCCGGCGGGGATGTGGCGACGTTCATGGCAGCTCCTTGTGCGGCGGCGTGGCGCGACCGGAGTCAGCCGCCGCCGATGGCGTGGACCAGTTCCAGGCGATCGCCGTCGGCGAGTACGCATGCCCCGTGCTGGCTGCGCGGGATCACCCAGCCATTAAGTTCCGCCGCCACCCGGCGCTGCTGCAGGTCGAGCCTTTGCAGCAGTTCGCCGAGGGTGCAGGGCTGGGGCAGGCGGTGCGCCTCGCCGTTTATATGAAGCTCGATCATGCGGCCTGGCCGGTCGGTTGTGTCCGCCACCAGCTTGCCCGGCCGCTCGCGGCGCCATGCAGGGCCAACGATTTGCTCTCGTTGGTGCCAGCGCGGCGGCGTCATCGCGGAGGCGTGCACGCGTCGATCCGCCGGTCCGACAACAACAATTAGAACGCGAGGTCGTGATGCTGCAACTGTTCCATTTGTCCCCGGAAAAGGCCGCCAGCCTGCAGCAGCAGCTGCGCGAGCAGATCGCCCGGGCGATCCTCAACGGCAATATGCCGCTGGAAAAACCGCTGCCTTCCAGCCGCAAGCTGGCCAAGCAACTGAACATCGCGCGCAACACGGTGGTGCTGACCTACGAGCACCTGCTCGACGACGGCTACCTACTGGCGCGCGAGCGCAGCGGCTACTACGTCAACCCGGCGATCCTCTCGCGCCAGCCCGCCGCGCCGCGCGTCGAGCAGGCGCCGCGCACGCAGGATGCGCCGGACTGGTCGAGGCATTTCGTGCTCAATCCGTCCGCCCAGCGCAACAAGATCAAGCCGCGCGACTGGCAGAACTTTCCCTATCCGTTCATCTACGGGCAGTTCGACCCGGCGCTGTTTCCCACCGCCAACTGGCGCGAGTGCTGCCGCGACGCCGTCAGCGTACCGGCGATCCGCGACTGGGCCAGCGACCGCCTCGACAACGACGACCCGCTGCTGATGGAGCAAATCCGCACCCGCCTGCTTCCGCGGCGCGGCGTCTGGGCGCGGCCCGAGCAGATTCTGGTGACCGTCGGCGCGCAGCAGGCGCTGTACATCCTCGCCCGCCTGCTGCTGGACAAGGACCGCTGCCTCGGCATAGAGGACCCCGGCTACATGGACGTGCGCAACATCGCGCTGCTCAACCCCTCGCGCGTGCTGCCGTTGCCGGTGGACGAGCACGGGCTGATCATCGACGACCGCCTGGCCGCCTGCGATTGCGTGTACGTGACGCCCAGCCACCAGTGCCCGACCACCGTGACCATGCCGCTGGAGCGGCGCTACGAATTGCTGGAGCGGGCACACCGGCATGATTTCCTGATCATCGAGGACGACTACGAAAGCGAGACCAACTACCGCAGCAACCCGACGCCGGCGCTCAAGAGCCTCGACCGCAACGAGCGGGTGATCTACACCGGCAGCCTGTCGAAGACCCTCGCGCCGGGGCTGCGCGTCGGTTACCTGGTCGGCCCGGAAGCGCTGATTCGCGAGGCGCGCGCGCTGCGCCGGCTGATGGTGCGGCACCCGGCGGCGAACAACCAGCGCTCGGTGGCGCTGTTCCTCGAACGCGGCTACCACGACGCGCTGATGATGACGCTCATGCAGGCCTACGAGGAGCGCTCGCAGGCGATGCACGCGGCGCTCGACGAGTTTCTTCCCGAGTCGTCGCAGCAGCCCGCCTTCGGCGGCTCCTGCTACTGGGTGAAGGGGCCGGACAACCTGGATGCCCGCGTGCTGCGCCAGCTCGCCGCCGAGCGCGGCGTGCTGATCGAGCCCGGCGACATCCATTTCCACAGCGAGAACGCGCCGCAGAATTTCTTCCGGCTCGGCTATTCGTCGATTCCGGTGGAGCGCATCCGGCCGGGCATCGAGATTCTCGCCGAACTGATCCAGGGGCTGTGCTCATGACGCCCTGGTACGACGATTTCCTGCCGACTGGTCCCATCGCCGCAGGCCGCGGCAGAGCGGCTGGCGTAACGCATGGCAGGGAACTGGCCCTATGGCGGCGGGGCGCGCAGCTCCTAGTCTTGGTCCAGGTTCGCGCGGCCTCGCCCACGAGGCGGTCGCGACGGATGTCAGCCACAAGAACAACAAGGGGCGAGGCGCAGATGCCGGCGAAAACCCGATCCGTGAACACCCATCACGCCCGCCAGGCCGTCGCGCGACCCGCGCGGATGGCGTCGTCGTCCCCGCTCTCCCTTCCCGCGGCGCGCGAGTCGCTGCACGCAACCAACCGATAAGGAACAATACATGGCACGCATGACTCCCAGCGAGGCGCTCGTCGAAACGATGGTCGCCAACGGCGTCACCGACATCTTCGGCATCATGGGCTCGGCCTTCATGGACGCGATGGACATCTTCGCGCCAGCCGGCATCCGCTTCATTCCGGTGGTCCACGAGCAGGGCGCCGGGCACATGGCCGACGGCTATTCGCGCGTCAGCGGCCGCCACGGCGTATGCATCGCGCAGAACGGGCCGGGCATCACCAACTTCGTCACCGCCATCGCCGCCGCCTACTGGGCGCACAGCCCGGTGGTGGTGATCACCCCGGAAACCGGCTCGATGAGCCAGGGCCTCGGCGGCTTCCAGGAAGCCCAGCAACTGCCGTTCTTCGAGACCATCACCAAGTACCAGGGCCATGTCGCCAACCCGGCGCGGATGGCCGAACTGACCGCGCGCTGCTTCGACCGCGCGATGCTGGAAAACGGCCCGACCCAGCTGAACATCCCGCGCGACTTCTTCTACGGCGACATCAACGTCGAGATTCCCAAGCCGATCCGCATCGAGCGCAGCGCCGGCGGCGAGCAGAGCCTGGCCGAAGCCGCGGCGATGCTGGCGCAGGCGAAGAACCCGGTGATCATCTCCGGCGGCGGCGTGGTGATGGGCGACGCGGTGGAGGAGTGCAAGGCGCTGGCCGAATTCCTCGGTGCGCCGGTGGTGAACAGCTACCTGCACAACGACTCGTTCCCGGCCAGCCACCCGCTGTGGTGCGGTCCGCTCGGCTACCAGGGCTCCAAGGCCGGGATGAAGCTGATTTCCCGCGCCGATGTGGTGGTCGCGCTGGGCACCCGTCTCGGCCCATTCGGCACGCTGCCGCAACACGGCATGGATTACTGGCCGAAGAATGCCAAGATCATTCAGATCGACTGCGACCCGACCATGCTCGGCCTGGTGAAGAAGATTTCCGTGGGCATCTGCGGCGATGCCAAGGCCGCCGCCGTCAGCCTGCACGAACGCCTCAAGGCGCTGGACGTGGCCTGCCTGCAGACCAAGGGCGCGCGTGCCGAAGAAATCGCCGCGGAGAAATCCGCCTGGGAAGCGGAACTCGACGAATGGGTCCACGAGAAGGACGAATACTCGCTGGACATGATCAAGGAGCAGGAGGGCGAGGAGGGCAGCTACCTGCACCCGCGCCAGGTCCTGCGCGAGCTGGAGAAGGCGATGCCGGCCGATGCCATGGTCTCCACCGACATCGGCAACATCAACTCGGTCTCCAACAGCTACCTGCGCTTCGAGAAGCCGCGTTCGTTCTTCGCCGCCATGAGCTTCGGCAACTGCGGCTACGCGCTGCCGACCATCATCGGCGCCAAGGTCGCCGCGCCGCACCGCACCGCCATTTCCTACGCCGGCGACGGCGCTTGGGGCATGTCGATGATGGAAATCATGACCTGCGTGCGGGAGAACATTCCGGTCACCTCGATCGTCTTCCACAACCGCCAGTGGGGCGCGGAGAAGAAGAATCAGGTGGACTTCTACAACCGCCGCTTCGTCGCCGGCGATCTGGAGAACCAGAGCTTCGCCGAGATCGCCCGGGCGATGGGCGCCGAAGGCGTCACCGTCGACCGTCTGGAAGACGTAGGTCCGGCGCTGAAGGCCGCCTGCGCCGCGCAGAAGGACGGCAAGACCACGGTGATCGAGATCATGTGTACCCGCGAGCTGGGCGATCCGTTCCGCCGCGATGCGCTGTCCAAGCCGGTGCGCTACCTCGACAAGTACAAGGACTACTGCTGATCGTGTAAGGCTTCGGCCCGCTGCCGTCCGGCTGCGGGCCGGCATCCTCCTTGCCCGGGAGGCCTGGAACGGCACGCGCTGCACGTGTGTCGCTCCACTGATCCGAGTTCCTGCACCGTCGTTCGACGGTACAGGCCGGCGCCGTGGCGCCACATCCCGAATCTTTCTACCGGAGAGCCTTCATGCTCAGCACGATTCCCCGTGAATGCCCGCCGTTCCTGCTCGAACGCGCCAAGCGCCTGCCCAGGGTGGTCACCGCGGTGGTCAATCCGGTCAATGAACTGAGCCTGTCCAGCGCGCGCCAGGCCTGCGACGAAGGGCTGATCGAACCGATCCTGGTTGGCGACGACGCCGCCATCCGCGCGCTGGCCGAGCGCATCGGCTGGGATCTGCATGGCATCCGCCTGCTGCAGGCCGACGACGACGCGCAGAGCGCGCAGATCAGCGCGATGCTCGCCGGTCGCGGCGAAGCGGACGCGCTGATGAAGGGCCACTTGCACACCGACGTATTGCTGCGCGCGGTGCTCAAGCGCGAGGCCGGGCTGCGCACCCAGAGTCGCTTGAGCCACGTCTTCCACATGACGCTGCCGGGCAACGACCGCGCGCTGTGCATCACCGATGCGGTGATCAACGTGCAGCCGACGCTGATCGACAAGCTGCACATCGCGCGCAATGCCATCGAGTTGATGCACGCGCTGGGTTACGCCAAGCCGCGCATGGCGATCCTCTCCGGCACCGAGGAGGTCACCGCCGCCATGCCGTCCAGCGTAGACGCCGCCGAACTGGTCAAGCTGGCGGCCATCGGCGCCCTCGGCGGCGCGCATATCGAAGGACCGCTGGCGTTCGACAACGCCGTGTCGGTGGAAGCCGCGCAGATCAAGGGCATCACCGGGGAGGTGGCGGGTAACGCCGACATCCTGCTGGTGCCGAACCTCGAGGCCGGCAACTTCCTCTTCAAGCAGATGGTGTACTTCATGGGCGCCACGGCGGCCGGACTGGTGCTCGGTGCACGGGTGCCGATCATGATCACCTCGCGTGCCGACCCGCTGGAGGCGCGCCTGGCCTCCTGCGCGCTGGCCTCGATCTTCATCGACCATCAGCGCGGCCGGCTCCACGAGCGGGCCAGCTGAGCGAACACCTGGAGGAACAGTGCATGCTGCAACAACGCTATGGATTCATCGTCAAGACGCCCGACATGGACTTCCTCGCCCATCAGGGGCGCCTGAAATCGGAGCAGTTCGAAATCGCCGTATGCGCGGTGCGGACCGTCGAGGAGGCGGTCATGGTTGCCCAAGAGCTGCTCACCCGGCATGTGCAGGTGATCGAGCTGTCCGGCGGCTTCGATATGCGGGACGCCGAGCAGGTTCGCCAGGCGCTGCAGGGGCGGGCGAGGGTGGGGCTGGTGCAGTATCTGGATGCGCCGCCGTTGAGTGCCGTCGGCTAACGAGCAGCTCTTGCTATATGAAAACGGGAAAGTCGCTCAGGCAACTTTCCCGTTTCTGCATCTGTAGGTGCGATTAAGTTCAATACGCTGATCGCCGCGACTCGATAGTTTGCGCGATAAGTGCTGCGCTGCTCCGAAGTTACCTGGAGCCGCCCTTGCGACCGGCTTCAGACGCCCGATCACGGTTGTTGGCGAAGTTGCCACCACTGTTCTGTCCGCCCTTGCGCCCGGCGGCTGCCGCTTTTTCGCGGTCATTGGCGAAGTTGCCAGGATTCGAATGAGCCATGCTGCACTCCTTCATCGATTGAGGGGTTTCCGGTGGTTCCGTCCGCCTAGTTCGAGCCGCCTTTGCGACCGGCTCGGGAAGCGCGTTCCCGGTCGTTGGCGAAGTTGCCACCGCTGTTGCGGCCGCCCTTGCGGCCCGCTTCGGCGGCCTTCTCGCGGTTGTTGGCGAAGTTTCCGGGGTTGCTGTGCGGGGTAGCCATAAAGGGTTTTCCTCCGTCGCTAGTACGCTGATTCAAGAATCATTACCATCGGCTTGCACTTTTTCTGAGACCGCTTTCGCCAACTAGTTCGGCGTTCAGTCGCATATCCATGGAACACTGACGAATGGTTTTCCATGAATTAATCAGGGGTGGCTTTTTGCAATTATCTGTTGGCGCACAGTTGCATTTTATGTTGTCTCGACGATGGAGCACGATGCTCGATTGATCGCTCCGCGTTGAACTTCGACGCAACTTTCGAGTGTGTTTTTCGATACACCGCTTCGTTTGAATGCCTGCACTAGAGCCTCCCGAATAGGTGTACTTTGGTGGCAATAACTGGCGCAGAATCATTTTGCGCGTTAACGTTATCGCCGTCGAACGGAGGACTCCGCCATGTCCAGGACCGATGCCTGCGAGGAACTGAAGCTGGATAACCAGCTGTGCTTCGCGCTCTATTCCACCTCGCTGCTGATGACCAAGATCTACAAGCCGCTGCTGCAGGCGGTAGGGCTGACCTACCCGCAGTACCTGGCGATGCTGGTGCTGTGGGAGGGCGATGGCATCACCGTCGGCGATCTCAGCGCTCGACTGCTGACCGACCCCGGCTCGGTGACGCCCTTGCTCAAGCGCCTGGAAGGCATCGGGCTGATCACGCGCACCCGCAGCAGCAGCGACGAGCGCGTGGTCGAACTGCATGTCACGGAAGCGGGTTGGGCGCTGCGCAAGCAGGCCGAGGCGTTCCCGCTCTGCATCGTCGAGGCCAGCGGCCAGAGCGTGGAGGAACTGGTCGCGCTGAAGGACCAGTTGGTCACCTTGCGAAGCCATTTCCGAAACGTCCTCTGACCCGCCGCCGGCGGGTTTTTTCTGTCTGGGCAAATTTTTCGACAAATAACTTGCGCGCAAAATAAATGCGAGCTAACTTAATTCCACGGATCTGATTTGCGCTACAGAGCAGGAGTACCCCGGTTGCTCGCGCCCGTCCGTCTACCGCGACGCCAACGGGCGCCTGCACCTGACCCCACTCTTGAAAAGGAAATACACCATGTCGATCGAAAACGTTCTCTACCGTGCTTATGCCGATGCCACCGGTGGCCGTGATGGCCGCGCCGTCTCTTCCGATGGCGTGCTCGACGTCAGCCTGGCCACGCCCAAGGAGCTCGGTGGCTCCGGCGGCCAGGGCACCAACCCCGAGCAGCTGTTCGCTGCCGGCTACTCGGCCTGCTTCCTGGGTGCGCTGAAGTTCGTCGCCGCCCGCGACAAGCACGCGCTGTCGCCCGACACCTGGATCGAAGGCGTGGTCGGCATCGGCGCGATTCCCACCGGCTTCGGCATCGAGGTCGAGCTGAAGATCACCCTGCCGGGGCTGGAACGTGCGGAGGCCGAGGAACTGGTGCAGAAGGCGCACATCGTCTGCCCTTACTCGAACGCGACCCGTGGCAACATCGACGTGACCCTCACGCTGGTCTGAGCCCGTCTCGCTGCGGTAACGACAAAAGCCGCCACGGAAGCCTTCCGTGGCGGCTTTTTTTTCGCCTGCGATTCGTCAGGCCGAGGTGCGCAGGCGCGCCAGGTCGCGCAGCGGCGGGGCACCGAACTGGCGGCTGTATTCGCGGCTGAACTGCGAGGCGCTCTCGTAGCCCACGCGGTAGCCGGCGGCCGAAGCGTCCAGCCCTTCGGTGATCATCAGGCGCCGGGCTTCCTGCAGGCGCAGCTGCTTCTGGTACTGCAGCGGGCTCATCGCGGTGACCGACTTGAAGCGGTGATGCAGCGTCGACGAGCTGAGGTTGACCACCTGTGCCAGGTCGTCGATGCGCAGCGGCTTGTGATAGTGCTGGTTGAGCCACTCGATGGCGCGGGCGATGCGGTGGGCCTGGCTGTCGACGATGGCGATTTCCTGCAGGCGCGCGCCCTGCGGGCTGCGCAGCAGGCGGTAGTAGATCTCGCGGATGATCAGCGGCGCCAGCGTCGGCGCGTCCGCCGGTGTTTCCAGCAGGCGCAGCAGACGCGACATCGCATCCAGCAGCGACGAGTCGACACGCTCGACGAACAATCCGCGGCTGCTTTGCGAGCGGGGCGGCTGCGGAATGCCGGTTTCGGCGATCAGCTCGGTGATCTGCGCCAGGTCCAGCGAAAGTCGCACGCAGAGGTAGGGCTCCTGCGGCGACGCCTCGATCACCCGTCCGGAAATCGGCAGGGAAACGGACGCGATCAGGTAATGCAGCGGGTCGTAGAAATAGATCTCCTCCCCCAGGCAGGCCTGCTTGCGGCCCTGGGCGATCAGGCAAAGACAGGGTTCATAGAGGGCCGGCGTGGAATGCTCGGTCGGCTGGTCGCCGCGGATCAGGTCGAGCTTGGAAATTCCGGTGGTGTGGACGCCTTCGCCGGGTACATGGCGCATTACCAGGTCGGCTAGCTCGGTGCGGCGGGTTTCGATCTCCAGCGGCAAGGGCGAATTGGAGGAGTGGGGCAGCGACATGTTCGAACCTCCCGAAGGGCTTTTCGCAAGCTTATCCCGCGCGTTCGCGCGCGTCTGCCCGACGCCGCTCGGGCGGCAGAAACGGACAACCAATGAGCAGGATCAGGCAATCGGGGGCGCCCAGGCATTTATCCGGCGCCAAAGCCCGATGGCGAACGTCAGGCGGACGCGCTGACAGTTTCAGGCAATAAACCAGCAGGAATCGACTACCCGCCGGCGCTTGCCGGGGCCTAGGCTTCACACCAAGGCTGTCTCCCGGTTCAGGTCATAGGCTATCGAGCCGGTGCCGGCCTTCCTCTCGCCTCGTTCCAGCGATGCCGCCCAGGTGTCGCGCCCGGCACCCGCCCGGCCTATCGACAACAAAGCCCTATCGCCCTCATCGGGAGGACCGCAGCATGTTCGACCAGACCGTTACCCAGTTGGCCCTCATCCGTTCCCGTCGCGGACGCTCGGATGAGCTGGGCGCCCAGCTCTCGACGCTGCTCCAGCCCGCGCACGCGGCGCCGGGTTGCCTGCACTGCGCGGTGCAGCGCGACGCCGGGGACACAGACCTGTGGCTGGTCCACGCCGTGTGGTCGTCGCGCGATGCGCTGATGAGCTACCTCGGCTCGCCGCAGGCGCAGGTGTTCTCGACGATCATCGACAATTGCAGTGCGCGCGAGCTGGAATTGCGCACGCTGGAAGGCACTTTCGCAGCGCAGGAAGCGGCCCAGCGCTGCGCGGCCTGAGGCCGTCGAAAGACCAGCGGGAGCAGGTTTCGGCGAATGAATGTTCTCCTCCGGGTCGTCGTATGACAGGATACCGGCGCCAATTAATAGAGCGCCGTGGTTTTCCCGATGTCGACCTCTTCCTCCTTGCCAGGCGAGTCCGCTTTTACCGCTGCAAATTCGCGTCGCGCCCGACGATCGCTGCTCTGGATTTCCGCTCTGCTGCTGGCGCTGTTCGTCGCCGCCGGTATCGCCCTGATCACCATCGCTCGCAGTCAGAATCAGGCGGCGAACGAGCAGGGCCTCTTCTATGTGAAGAAGGCGCTGGATAATCGCAAGAAGCGCCTGCAGGCGTCGGTGATGGACAACGCCTTCTGGGGTGATGCCTATCGCAACCTCCATGTGAAACTCGACCTCGACTGGGCTTACACCCGGCAGAACCTGGGCCCGACGCTGTTCGACGACCAGGGCTGCGAAGCGCTGTTCGTCGTTGACGCCTATGGCAGAACCTCTTACGCGGTGATCGACGGCAAGCTGCGACGGTCGCTGGATGCCGGCCAATGGTTGCAGCAGGACCTGTCCGACCTGGTGGCAGCCGCGCGCGAAAGCGCCGAGCTGGGCGAGAGCGCCAGCCGCTACCTGCGCGTCGATGGGCGTCCGACGCTGGTCGCCGCGGCGGCCCTGACCATCGGTGGCGACCCGGAGGTCGCCGAAGTGCCGGGGCCGGCCTCGGTGCTGTTGTTCGTCGACACCCTCAGCGACGGCGAACTGCAGGTGCTGGGCGACGACTACGGCATCCATGGGCTGCGCCTGGCCCGGGATGCAGCGGACGGACAGGCCCAGCCGAACCTGGCACTGCCGGTGCAGGATGGCGCGCTGCAGCTGCGCTGGGAAGCCACCGAGCCGGGCCATTACCTTCTTTCGCTGGTGCTGCCGCTGCTGGTGAGCGCCGGTCTGCTGATCGTCGGCCTGACGGTGGTCGCATTGCGCCGCTCGCTCGTCGCGGCGCGGGCGATGGAACTCAGCTACGCCAGCCTGCAGGCAGGGCGCGCGGCGCTGGCCGACAGCGAGGAGCGCTTCCGCCAGGTCGCCGAAGCGGCCTCCGACTGGATCTGGGAAATCGACGACGAGCATCGCCTGACCTACTTGTCCGAGCGTTTCGAAGAGGTCAGCGGGCATTCCCGCGAAGCCTGGCTCGGGCGCCCGATCGACGAGTTGCTGACCAGCGCGGCCGGTTCGGTTTCCGCCTGGCTCGACGGTCACACACCGCGTCCGGGCAGCCGCAGCGTCCTGCAATGCGAATACGTCGCCGGCGACGGACTGGAGCGCGCCTGTTCCCTCTCGCTGCGGCGGATTTCCGGAAGCGCCGGCTATCGCGGCACCGCGGCCGATATCACCGAGGAGATCCAGGCGCGGGCGCGCATCGAGCATCTGTCGCAGCACGACGCGCTGACCGGCCTGCCGAACCGCCGCCGCATGCAGGAATTCCTCGATGGCAAGTTGCAGGCTTCGCCGACCCGTGAGCATCCGCTGGTGATGCTCAGCGTCGACCTGGACCGCTTCAAGCCGGTTAACGATGCGCTCGGCCACGCCGCCGGCGACCGCGTTCTCAACGAGGTCTCGGCCCGTCTGCGCCAGTGCCTGCGCGAGGGCGATCTGGTCGCTCGCCTGGGGGGCGACGAGTTCACCCTGATCGTCACCGGCATCTCTTCCCAGTACGAGGTCGAACGGCTGTGCCGGCGGCTGCTCGCGCGCATCCAGCAACCCTTCATGATCGACGACAACGAGGTGTTCATCGGTGCCAGCATCGGCATCGCGCTGGCGCCCGCCGACGGCACCCAGGCCGAAGAGCTGCTGCGTTACGCCGACATCGCCCTCTACGAGGCCAAGGAAGCCGGGCGCGACACCTGGCGCTTCTATGCCAGCGGCATGAACGAGCGGGTCGTCGAGCGCCGCTTGCTGGAGCAGGACCTGCGCCACGCGCTGCGCGATGGCGAGCTGCGGCTGGAGTTCCAGCCGCGCTACCGGGTCGATGGGCAACGCATCGCCGGTGCCGAGGCGCTGGTGCGCTGGCAGCATCCGCAGCGCGGACGGCTGGCGCCCGACGTGTTCATCCCGCTCGCCGAGGAGACCGGGCTGATCGTTCCCCTCAGCGACTGGGTGTTGCGCACCGCCTGCCTGGAGGCACGCTCCTGGCCGAGCACGGCCTTCGTGTCGGTCAACCTGTCGCCCATCGAGTTCAAGCGTGGCGAGGTGGTCGAACGGGTCCGCGCGGTGCTCGAGGAAACCGGCTTCCCGCCTGGTCAACTGGAGCTCGAGCTGACCGAAAGCGTGATGCTCGACGATGCCGAGGGCGCGCTGCAGACCATGCTGCAGCTCAAGGCCCTGGGCGTGCGGCTGTCGATGGACGACTTCGGCACCGGTTATTCGTCGCTCAGCTACCTGCGCGCGTTCCCCTTCGACGGGCTGAAGATCGACCGCAGCTTCATGAGCGACCTCTCCGACTCGGAGGACAGCCTGGCGATCATTCAGGCGATCGTCGGCCTGGGCAAGGCGCTGACCCTGACGGTGACGGCCGAGGGCGTGGAAACGGCCGATCAGTTGAACCTTCTGCTGCAGGTGGAGTGCGAGGAGGCGCAGGGCTTCTATCTGGGCCGGCCGATGGTGGCGGAGGCGTTCCGCGAGGCCCTGCGCAGCAACCCCTGAAACGAAAACTGCCCGCGCGATTCTCATCGCGCGGGCAGTCCGGATACGGCCACCCGCCGGGCGGGTGGAAGCGTCAGGCGCTTAGAAGTTCACCTTGGCGATCACGCTGAAGGTGTTCTGGTCGGTCTTGCCGACGAAGTTGTCGCTGACGAAGCCGCCGTCCTTGATGCCGTACTTGTCGCTCCAGTAGTCGTATTCGATACCGACATAGACTTTCTTCTCGCCCATGTTGAGGGCCTTGCCCAGGTCGTACTTGATCTGCGGGTTGATGTGCAGGTTCTTGGACACGTAATCGCCCTTGGATTCCGAGCCCTTGGAGTTCACCACCCAGTCGATGAAGCCGTCGATCAGGATGTCCGAGTCGCCGACCGGCAGGGTGTAGGACCAGGCCGGGGTGATCTGCCACTGGCCGGACGGAACACCGGTGATACCGTCGGGTTTGCGGTAGTAGAAGTTCAGCTGGAAGTAATCGAAACCAGGGATGGCCAGGTCGAAGCCCGGGCCGAGCAGGTAGTTGCGATTACGGTTCTCGCCACGCTCGTAGGTGGCGGCCAGCAGCACGTCGGTGACCGGGCCGAAGGAGAAGGTATTGCCGCTCAGCTTGCTGTAGGAGAGACGCGGCGAGAATTCGCCGTAGTACGTGCTGTTGCCCTGACCGCTGTCCGCCTCACCGTTGTAGTTGATCCAGTCGACGAACATGAACATATCGCCCCAGGTCCAACCGCTGGCGTGTTCGAAAGTCACCGTCTGCTGAATGCCCGGGTTGACCTTGTAGTCATGGCCATTCAGATAGGTGAGGCTGTTTCCCTGCCAGAGCAGCGGGCCGTCGGCCATGGCCTGGCCTGCGGCGAGAAGTCCGCCTGCAACGATCAGAGAGGTAAGGGTACGTTTCATCGGTGTTGGCTCCCGGTGCAAAAATTATCGATCTAATAACCTGTCCGTTCAGTCAGGCTTGAGGCGATTTAGCAAGAACGAAGCCAAGAGCCGTCCTGTTTCTCGCCCGTCCGCTAAAGAATCCGTTCGGAACAGCCTGTTCTATTTTTAAGTCCCTATTTTCCAAGGATAAACAGCAGATAGCCAGTATTCCTGCGATACCCTCCCGGCAGCCGAGGAAATCAGTAGGTGCGCGGTTTTCTGACCGTGAGGACAAGTTCTGCTTTAATTTGGGGCGGCCGTCCGGCCGAGACGGCAGCCTTGGGGCGCCGCAGCGTGCAGGCGGCGTTGCAAAGGCACCGCAACGGTTCATTTCGGCACGACGAACGTAGGTGTCGGGCTGCTCTATAGTTTCGTCACACCCCTTACGCGACCTCGCGCCCATCGCTGCGCATCAACCGTCTGGTCTTTCCGATGAGTTCCACCACCACGTTCCCCGGCATGAACCAACCGGTTCGCGGCATCCTGCTGATCTGCTTCGCGGTGATGCTGTTCTCCAGCCACGACGCCGTTTCCAAATACCTGGCCGGTTTCTACCCGATCGTCATGGTGGTCTGGGCGCGATACGTGGTGCACACGCTGCTGATGCTGGTGGTGTTCGTGCCGCGCAGCGGGTTGCTGGTGATCCGCACCAAGCGGCCGGGGCTACAGGCGGCGCGGGCGCTGTGCCTGATCGGCTGCTCGCTGCTGTTCACCGCCGGGCTGCACTACCTGCCGCTGGCCGAAGCGACGGCGGTCAACTTCCTCGCGCCGTTGCTGGTCACCGCGCTGTCGGTGCCGCTGCTCAAGGAACAGGTCAGCCGCGGGCAATGGGCGGCGGTGATCTGCGGCTTCGTCGGCGTGCTGATCATCATCCGCCCCGGCGGCGCGCTGTTCACGCCCGCGGTGCTGCTGCCGCTGGGCTCGGCGTTCTGCTTCGGCTTCTATCAGCTGATCACCCGGCGCCTCTCGGAAACCGACAGTCCGACCACCAGCAACTTCCTCACCGGCCTGCTCAACAGCCTGCTGATGAGCGCGGCGCTGCCGTTCTTCTGGCAGACGCCGCAGCTTGGCCACGCGCTGCTGATGATCGCGCTCGGCGCCTGCGGGATGGGCGGCCACCTGCTGATGACGCAGGCGTTTCGCCACGCCGCGCCGGCGATGCTGGCGCCGTTCAGCTACCTGCAGATCGTTTTCGCCGGGTTGATCGGCATGCTGTTCTTCGGCCACACCCCGGATACCGGGGCGATGCTCGGTATCCTGGTGATCTGTCTCAGCGGGCTGGCCGCCGCCTGGCGCCACCGCCGCTGAGCGGCGCCTTCCACTCGCGGCATCCGCTGCAACTAATGGCGCGCCCCGCCAGTCACTCCTGACAGGAGCTTTTTTTTCGTCCGCGCCTTCCCCGGCGCGGCGGTTCCATCCTGTCGAGGAGGCATCATGAGCAAGACGGTCGGCGATCACCTGCTGGAACGCCTGGGCGAATGGGGCATCGAGCGGATCTTCGGTTACCCCGGAGACGGCATCAACGGCATCATGGGCGCCATGGGCCGGCACGCCGAGGACTTCGACTACGTGCGCGTGCGCCACGAGGAAATGTCCGCCTTCATGGCCGGCGCCCACGCCAAGTTCACCGGCCAGGTGGGTGTCTGCCTCGCCACCTCCGGGCCCGGCGCCATCCATTTGCTCAACGGGTTGTACGACGCCAAGCTCGATCACATGCCGGTGCTCGCCATCGTCGGCCAGCAGGCGTCCACCTCGCTGGGCAGCGACTACCAGCAGGAAACCGACCTGCACACCCTGTTCAAGGACGTGTCCGCCTACGTCGAGACCGTGGTCACTCCGGCGCAGCTGCGCCATGTGCTGGACCGCGCATTGCGCGTGGCGATGGCCGAGAAGTCCGTCGCCACGGTGATCATCCCCAACGACGTGCAACAGATGCCGGCGGTGGAGTCGCCGCCGCACAAGCATGCCAACGTGCTCTCCGGCGTCGGCTTCATCGAGCCGCGGCCCTATGCGCGCGACGCCGACCTGCAGGCGGCGGCGGACATTCTCAACGCCGGGGAGAAGGTCGCGATCCTCGCCGGGGCCGGTGCGCTGGGTGCGCGCGACGAACTGATCGCGGTCGCCCAGGCGTTGTCCGCCGGGGTCGCCAAGGCGCTGCTGGGCAAGGCGGCGCTGCCCGACGACCTGCCCTGGGTCACCGGATCCATCGGCCTGCTCGGCACCCGCGCCAGCTACCAGTTGATGAAGGAGTGCGACACCCTGCTGATCGTCGGCTCGACCTTCCCCTACGCCGAGTTCCTGCCCAGGGAAGGCCAGGCGCGCGCGGTGCAGATCGACCTGCACGCGCGCAACATCAGCATGCGCTACCCGATCGAGCAGGCGCTGCTCGGCGACTCGGCGGAAACCCTGGCGCGCCTGCTGCCGCTTCTACAGCCCAAGGCCCACGGCGCGTGGCGCAAGAGCGTCGAGCGCAGCGTCGCCGAATCCTGGGCGGAGCTGGAGGACAAGGCGATGCAGGATTCCGATCCGCTGAACCCGCAGCGGGTGTTCTGGGAGATGTCCGCGCAGTTGCCGGACGACGCCATCCTCTGTGGCGACAGCGGCTCGCACACCAACTGGTACGCCCGCGACGTGCGCCTGCGCGGCAACATGATGGGCTCGCTGTCCGGCAAGCTGGCCAGCATGGGCAGCGGCGTGCCCTACGCCATCGCGGCGAAGATGGCGCACCCGCAACGTCCGGTGATCGCCATGGTCGGCGACGGCGCGATGCAGATGAACGGCAACGCCGAGTTGGTCACCGTGCAGCAGTACTGGAAGCGCTGGAGCAACCCGACCTTCATCGTGCTGGTGCTGAACAACGGTGACCTCAACCAGGTGACCTGGGAACAGCGCGCCATCGGCGGCGATCCGAAGTTCGCCCCGGCGCAGGACGTGATCGACTTCCCCTACGCGCGCTATGCCGAGATGCTCGGTTTCAGGGGGATTCGCGTGGACTCCCCGGAGGCCGTCGCCGATGCCTGGCGCGAGGCCTTCGCCGCCGACCGGCCGGTGCTCATCGAGTTCGTCGCCGATCCCAATGTGCCGCCGTTGCCGCCGCACATCGAATTCGAGCAGGCTAGGCACTTCCTCGGCGCACTGCGCAGCGATCCGGATCGCTGGGCGATGATCAAGCAGAGCGCCAGGCAGATCCTGAAATGACCGCTCGGCGCCGCGCCGGAACCGATGGCGACGGGGCGCGGCCCCAATCAGGAGACCTGTTCGAGGACCTTAACCATGATCGAAGCCAATATGATCGTCTTCATCCTCGCCGCGGTGGTGGTCATCGCGCTCGACCTGTGGGCCATCGTCAGCGTGTTCAAGAGCCCCTCCAGTACCGGCGCGAAGTTTCTCTGGACGCTGGCGATCGCCGTCTTCCCGGTGCTGGGCCTGATCGCCTGGGGCGTGGCCGGACCGCGCGGCGTCACCGAAGCCCCCAGCTCACCGGAGCACAGCAAGGGTTGATCAGGATTGCCCCCAATCCCGGCCTGCCGCCTCGATCGACCTGTCTGCATCCCTGAAACCTTTGGAGGCACCATGAACGACGACCAAGAACGTGACGAAAACAACCCGGCCGAAGGCATCCCGGCGCATAGCACGCCGGAGGAACAGGAGCGTTTGGAACGACTCAAGCGCGACCCGATCCCGGCGGGGGCGGAGTGATCCGCAACTACGTACACGAAAAAGCCGGCATCAGCCGGCTTTTTTGTGCGCGTCGGATCAGGCCAGGGCAGGGCGCTTCTGCAGCCGGGCATCCAGGCTGAAGGCGCCGGCACCGAAGGCGGCCACCTGCAGCAACCCGCCGGCGATGGCGAAGTTCTTCAGGAAATGGATCAGCTGGTTCTGGTCGGCGAGCTGGCTGTGGAAGACCAGCGCGGTCGCCACGCTGAACAGTGCCATCGCCAGGGCCACCAGACGGGTGCGCAGGCCGATCAGCAGGGCCAGGGCGAAACCGATTTCCACCAGCAATGCGCCGAGGTAGGCGAGGTCGGGCAGCGGCAGGCCGGCGGCGACGATGTAGCTCTTGGTCGCGGCGGGCGCGGCGAGTTTGCCGACGCCGCTGAAGAGGAACAGGCCGCTGAGCAGAAGGCGACCGACGAGGGAGGAAATGGCTTGGGACGAGGTGTTCATGGTGAGTGCTCCTGAGTAAGTGGCGCCGTGTTCAGCACCTTGGAGATAGGTTACTGTGTCGCCGACTGCGCAAAAATCACCTGAACTGCGCAAAATCGTCCACCTGGAGGGGACAATGAGCCAGCTCGAAGACATGCGCATTTTCGTCGGCGTGCTCGACAATCGCAGCTTCACCGCGGCAGCCGACGCCCTCGGCCTGTCCAAGCAGTTCGTAAGCCGGCGGGTGGCGGCGCTGGAGGAGCGCCTGGGCGTGCGTCTGCTGAACCGCTCCACCCGCAAGCTGGACGTCACCACCCTCGGCCACGCCTATTACGAGCGGGCCAAGCGCATTCTCAGCGACGTCGACGACGTCGAGCAGGCCATCGCCCAGCAGAGCACCGCGCCGCGCGGTTCGTTGCGCCTGAGCGCGCCGATGTCCTTCGGCACCCTGCACCTGAGCACGCTGATCCCCGAGTTCCTGCGTCGATACCCGCAGGTCAGCATCGAGATGGACCTGAACGACCGCGCCGTCGACCTGCTCGGCGAGGGCTACGACATGGCGGTGCGCATCGGCGTACTGGCGGACTCCTCGCTGATCGCCCGGCAGATCGCGCCGCTGGAAATCGTCACCTGCTGCAGCCCGGGCTACCTCGCCGAGCGCGGCGCGCCTCAGACCCCCGCCGACCTGCGCGACCACGAATGCCTGCTCTACGGGCACGGCAAGAACGTCGAATGGAGTTACCAGATCGCCGGCAAGGCGCAGGGCTTTCCGTTGAGCGGCCGTCTGCGGGTGAACAACGGCGAGCTGATCCGCGACGCCGCCATCGCCGGCCTGGGCATCGCCTGCCTGCCGACCTTCATCATCGGCGAAGCCCTCGCCGACGGCCGGCTGGTGCCGCTGCTGCAACGCTTCGGCCCGCCGCAGAGCAAGGTCTACGCGGTCTACCCGCAGCACCGGCAGTCGTCGCTGGTGGTGAAGGCGTTCGTCGATTACCTGAGGGATGCGTTCGCCGCGTAGCCGAGGGCGATGCGCTTCAGAAGGTCGGTGGCGCGTCAGCGCGGCCGACGAATCTTCCACCGTCAGGGTCGCGCCGGTTGCAGGCGCTCCTGAATGAAATCCAGGAAGCACTGGATGCGCAGCGCCAGTTGCGAGTTGCGGTAGTACACCGCGTGGATCGGCTGGCGGTAGTCGCTCATGTGCTCGGGGAGCAGGCGGATCAGGCGCCCGGCGGCGATGTCGGCGTCGCTCATGAAGCTGGCCAGGCAGGCGATGCCCTGGCCGGCGAGGGCCAGGTGGCGCAGGGTCTCGCCGCTGGAGGCGGCGATGTCCGGGGTGATCGGCCACTGGTTGCCGCCGTCGTGAAGCAGCGGCCAGAGGTTGAGGCTTTCCGGCTGGGTGAAGCCGATCAGCGAATGCTCGCGCAGCGCGTCGACGCGGGTGGGAGCTGGATGGCGGGCGAGGTAGTCGGGGCTCGCCACCAGGTTCAGCGGCGCGGCACCGAGCGGGCGGGCGTGCAGGGTCGAGTCGCTCAGCGTGCCGATGCGGATGGCCACGTCGGTGCGCTGCTCGATCAGGTCGATGTTGAGGTCGTTGCTGCTCAATTCCAGCTGGATGTCCGGGTACAGGCGACGGAACTCGCCGATGTGCGGGACCACCGCGTGCAGCATGAACGGCGAGGCGGCGTCGATGCGCAGGCGGCCCGAGGGCGTCTGCCGGCGTAGCGTCAGGCGTTCTTCCAGCGCTTCCATCTGCTGCAGGATGGCCTTGGCGTTTTCCAGGTAGAAGCGACCTTCCTCGGTCAGCTCCATACGCCGCGTGGTGCGGTTGAGCAGGGTGGTGGAGAGCTTCTGCTCGAGGCGCGACAGCGAGCGGCTGAGGGCCGAGGGCGTCAGGCCGAGAAGCTGGGCGGCGGCGCTGAGGGAGCCGCTTTCGACAACGGCGACGAAGTGCTGCAGTTCTTCGGAATGGACTTTCATGGCGGGCCCGGGCCGGCGATGGAGGCGCACATGGTGGCATCCTTCGGCGCTCGCCGCCTAACCGGGCGCGCGCGGCGGCGATTTGCGCTGCCGCCGCGGCTCGCGACGTGCGACTCTATGGCCCATTCCGTCTGCGTCGAGGTATTCGCGCCCATGCTGCGTTCGCGTCTGACCATGTTCTCCATCCTGTTCGTGCTGCACCTGCTGGTTGGCGCCTCGCTGATCCCCTACCTGCCGCTGGAACTGCCGGGCCGCCTTCTCGCCTGGGGCTTGCTGGCGGCGTCCTGTGCGTTGCTGCCGCTGGGCTTTCGCGCCTCCGGGCTGCGCTGGCGCTGGCTCGGCTGGAGCGGGCTGATGCTGATGGGCATCTTCTCCAGCCTGGCGGTGTTCTCGCTGCTGCGCGCGCTGGTGGTGGCGGTGCTGGTGCTGATCGGCCACGACCCGGCCGGCTTCGCCGAGCACTCCGCCGAGGCGGTGCTGCTCGGCGTGGCGCTGGTCACGCTGATCGGCCTGTTCAACGCGCGGCGCACAGCGGCGGTGCGCGAAGTCAGTATCGCGGTGCCCAACCTGCCCGCCGGGCTGGTGGGTTTCTCCATCGTCCAGCTCAGCGACATCCACGTCGGCCCGACCATTCGCCGTGGCTACATCGAGGCGATGGTGAAGCGCGCCAACGGCTTGCAGGCGGACCTGATCGCCATCACCGGCGACCTGGTCGACGGCAGCGTGGCGCAGCTGCGCGAACACATCGCGCCGCTGGCCGAGCTGCGCGCGCGGCACGGTACGTTCGTCGTCACCGGCAATCACGAGTACTACGCCGGCGCGCCGGCCTGGATCGCCGAACTGCGCCGCCTGGGCCTGACGGTGCTGCTCAACGAGCATGTGCTGATCCGCCAGAACGATGCCGAACTGCTGCTCGCCGGCATCGCCGACTATTCGGCGGGCATGTACGAACCGAGCCACCGCAGCGATCCGCTCGCCGCGCTGGAGGGCGCGCCCGAGGGTGTCGTCCGCCTGCTGCTGGCGCACCAGCCGCGCTCGGCGCCGGCGGCGCTGGATGCCGGCTTCGACCTGCAGCTCTCCGGGCATACCCACGGCGGCCAGTTCTGGCCGTGGATGCACTTCGTTCGGCTGCAGCAGCCGTGGGTCGCCGGCCTGCACCGGCTCGGCACGCTGCAGGTCTATATCAGCCGGGGCACGGGATACTGGGGGCCGCCGCTGCGTTTCGGCGCGCCGTCGGAGATCACCCGGATCAGCCTGACGGCCGCCGGCGGCCAGTAATTCCTTTTCCCTGAGCGAGAGGTGAGCAATGAGTTCGGCAAAGGTGCGCATCGCGGTGATCGACGACTGGCAGGACGTGGCCCGCGACGTGGTGGACTGGTCGGTGCTCGAGGGCATCGGCGAGGTGAGCTTTCTGCACGACTATCCGGCGGATACCGCCACGCTGATCGAGCGGCTCGCCCCGTTCGAGGTGATCTGCGTGATGCGCGAACGCACCCGCTTCGACGACGCCCTGCTGGCCGGCCTGCCGCGCCTCAGGCTGCTGGTCACCGGGGCGATGCGCAATGCCGCCATCGACCTTGCCAGCGCCACGCGCCGCGGCATCCAGGTCTGCGGCACCGACAGCTACAAGCAGGCGGCGCCGGAACTGACCTGGGCGCTGATCATGGCGCTGGGACGCAACCTGCTGGCCGAGGCTGCCTCGTTGCGCAACGGCGGCTGGCAGGTCGGGCTGGGCCGCGACCTGTACGGCAAGACCCTCGGCATCCTCGGCCTGGGCGCCATCGGCCAGCGCATCGCCGGCTACGGCCAGGCGTTCGGCATGCGCGTCATCGCCTGGAGCGAGAACCTCACCGCCGAACGTGCGGCGGCGCTGGGCGTCGAGTATGTCGACAAGCGCACCCTGTTCGAGCAGGCCGACGTGCTCACCGTGCACCTGGTGCTCGGCCCGCGCAGCAGGGGCCTGGTCGACGCGCAGGCGCTGGGCTGGATGAAGCCCACGGCGTACCTGGTGAACACCGCCCGCGGGCCGATCGTCGACGAAGCGGCGTTGATCGCCGCGCTGCAGGAAAAACGTCTGGCCGGCGCCGCGCTGGATGTCTTCGACGAGGAGCCGCTGCCCGCCGATCATCCGTTCCGCCACCTCGACAACGTGCTCGCCACGCCGCACGTCGGCTACGTCAGCGAGGCCAACTACCGGGTGTTCTACGGCCAGATGATCGAAGACATCCAGGCCTGGGCCGCGGGCGCGCCAATTCGGGTGATCGGCTGATCGACGTGTTGCCGGGGATCGCAGGGCGGGCTCCTCCGTCGCGGCCGTAGCCCGGCGGGCCGGCGTTGCGAGCTCTTCTTGCCGGGTTCCTGTGCGTCGCTATACCGCAGTGGTGGACTCAAGTAAGCTCGCCACCCGCCGAATAACGGGGTACCTGGCCCCCCCCCCGGCGCCCGTCATTCGCAGCGAGAGATCACATGTCGCAACCCAAGTCCCGCATAGCCTGGCAGCTCGCCGTGGCATTGGCCCTCATTCTCGTGGTGATGATCGGTGCCAGCACGCTGTTCGCCCTGCGTTCGCTGGATAGCGCCAACTTCGCCACCCGTGAGCAACACCTGGCCAGCGAGGCGCGCCTGCTCGCCGATCAACTGGCGACCTTCCACGGCAGCCTGCGCGAGAGCACACAGCGCCTCGCCAGCCTGTTCGAGAAGCGCTTCGCCAGCGGCTTGAGCCTGCGCGCGGACGAGCGGGTCGCGGTCGGCTCGCTGACCCCGCCGACGCTCTATCTGAACGGTCAGGTGCTGAACAACGACTTCGCCCTGGTGGACGAGTTTCGCCAGCTCACCGCCGGCGCCGCCACGGTGTTCGTCCGCGACGGGGCGGAGTTCGTCCGTGTCACCACCTCGCTGAGTAAGCAGGACGGCAGCCGCGCCATCGGCACGGCGCTCGACCACGCCCACCCGGCCTACCAGCGCCTGCTCGCCGGGCAGGGCTACGTCGGCCGCGCGTCTCTGTTCGAGCGGCTCTACATGACCCAGTACACCCCGGTGCGCGACGCCAGTGGCCAGGTCATCGCGGTGCTCTTCGTCGGCTTCGACTACACCGACGCGCAGAACGCGCAGTTCGCCAACCTGGCGCGCTTTCGCATCGGCCAGACCGGCTCGCTGGCGCTGCTCGACGAACAGGGCAAATGGCTGGTGCCGCCGGCCGGCGCCAACGACCCCGCCGCACTGGCACCGCGCGCCGCCGAACTGGCCCGCGAGCCGGGCCGCGGGCAGTTCTTCAACGACGGCCGCGAGGACTTCTACGCCGTCGCCGCGCCCTTCAGCGAAGGGCCCTGGCAGGTCATCGCCAGCCTGCCGAAGAAGGAAATCCGCGAAGTGACCTGGCACGTCGGCAGCCAGCTGGCCTTCGGCAGCCTGCTGGCGATGCTGATCGCCGCGGCGCTGGTGATCGGCCTGCTGCGGCGCAAGCTGCGTCCGCTCGGCGAGCTGGTCCGGCAGGCCCGCGCCCTCGGCGGCGGCGACCTCAGCGCGCGGATGACGGTCAGCAGCCACGACGAGATCGGCGAACTGGCGAGCAGCTTCAACCACATGGGCAGCGCGCTCGCGGACATGGTCGAGCACATCCGCAGCGCCTCGCTGCAGGTGAGCAGCCGCGCCCACGCGCTGTCCGGGCTGTCCAGCGGCGCCTACGAGGGCATGGAGCAGCAGTCCGGCGAGATCGCCAGCATGGCCGGCGCGGTGGAAGAGTTCAGCGCGACCTCGCTGAACATCGCCGACAACATGCGCGAGACCGAACGCATGGCCAGCGACAACGCGCAGCAGACGCGCATCGGCCTGCGCAGCATGGACGAGGCCTCGCGGTCGCTGGAACAGATCGCCAGCGCGCTGAACGGCACGGCGACGGTGATCGACACGCTCGGTCAGCGCTCGCAGGAAATCGGCGGCATCGTCGGGGTGATCACCTCGATCGCCGAGCAGACCAACCTGCTGGCGCTCAACGCCGCCATCGAGGCCGCGCGCGCCGGCGAGGCCGGCCGCGGTTTCGCCGTGGTCGCCGACGAGGTGCGCAACCTCGCCGCGCGAACCCGCAAGGCCACCGAGCAGATCTCCGGGATGATCGGCAGCATCCAGAGCGAGACCAGCAGCGCCATCAGCACCATGGAACACGGTCGCCAGTTGATGCAGGGCGGCCTGGAACTCAACGCCAAGGTGGGCGCCGCGCTGTCGCAGATCGCCGGGCAGAGCGAGGCGGCGGGCGAGCAGTTCGCCGCCATCACCACCGCCACCCAGGAGCAGAGCAGCACCGCCACGGTGCTGAGCTCCAACCTGCAGGGCATCGCCCAGGCCAACAGCGAACAGCGCGAAGTGGTCGCCCACCTGGCGGAAACCGCGCAGGAACTGAACCGCCTGGCCGACGAGCTGCGCCACGAAATCGGCCGCTTCCACGGCTGAAATGTGTCAGCGAAGGTTCTCGTAGGGCGCCATGCGCACCGGCGGGGCTTGGCGTTCTGGGTAATCCCATCGGTGCGCGCGGCGCACCCTACGTTAGCCACGGCCAGCGCCGCTGGTGGCTGCGGTCGCCCGCCCTTCGGCAACCTGCCTCAGACCAGCGCGTCGATCACGCCGCCATCCACGCGCAGGGCCGCGCCGCTGGTAGCCGAGGCCTGGGTGGAGCAGGTGTAGACGACCAGGTTGGCGACTTCCTCCACCGTCGCCAGGCGCTGGATGATCGACGACGGCCGCTGGGTGCGGACGAACTCGGCACCGACTTCCTCCAGCGACTTGCCGGTCTCCTCGACCTGCTCGGCGAGCATCTCGCCAACCCCCTCGGACAGCGTCGGCCCCGGCAGCACCGCGTTCACCGTCACCCCGCTACCGGCCATGCGCTTGGCCAGCCCGCGGGAAATCGACAGCAGGGCGGTCTTGCTGAAGCCGTAGTGGATCATGTCCGCTGGGATGTTCTGCGCCGATTCCGAGGACAGGAACACCACCCGTCCCCAGCCGCGCTCGGCCATGCCCGGAACGTAGCCGCGGGCCAGGCGCACGCCGGACATCACATTGGTCTCGAAGAAGCGCGTCCATTCGGCATCGGGAATCTCGAAGAAGTCCTGCGGGCCGTAGACGCCCAGGTTGTTCACCAGGATGTCGCAGTGCGGATGCTTCTCCAGCAGGGCCGCGCAGCCCTCGGCGCTGCCGAGGTCGCCGACGAAACCGAGCAGGTCGGCCTGCGGGTGTTTCTCGCGGACCCTGGCGATCGCCTGTTCCACCTTGTCCGCATGGCGGCCGTTGACCACCACGCGGGCGCCGGCGGCGGCGAGGCCCTCGACGATGGCCCGCCCGATGCCCCCGGTGGACCCGCTGACCACCGCCTGTTTGCCCGAAAGATCGATGTGCATGCTGCTTCTCCTCGTGGCTGGGCGCGAAGCCGCGGCGGCAGAACATGCCCGGTGCCGCACCGTGGAAAATGCCGGGAAGGGCCGGAGGCGTCCTCCGGCCGGGCAAGAGAATCTTTGCGCTATCCTCGGCTCGAACCTAGTTCAGAGACCCGCCGGCCGTGCGCGGTTCCTTCCTTTCTTCCAAGGAGTCCAACGATGAACAAACGTCCTCTCGGCCATTCCGGCCTGGAAATCGCCCCCCTGGTGTTCGGCGGCAACGTGTTCGGCTGGACCATCGATGAAAAGACCAGCTTCGAGTTGCTCGACGCCTTCGTCGATGCCGGCCTCAACGCCATCGATACCGCAGACATGTACTCGGTGTGGGCTGACGGCAACCAGGGCGGCGAGTCGGAAACCATCATCGGCAACTGGCTCAAGGCCAACCCGGGCAAGCGCGACAAGGTGCTGATCCTGACCAAGGTGGGCATGGAACTGGGCGCCGACCGCAAGGGGCTTTCCAGGCGCTGGATCGAACGCGCGGTGGAGGATTCGCTGCGGCGGCTGCAGGTGGAAACCATCGACCTGTACCAGTCGCACCTGTTCGATCCCGAGGTGCCGCTGGAGGAAACCCTCGGCGTCTACCAGCGCCTCATCGAGCAAGGCAAGGTGCGCGCCATCGGCGCTTCCAACCACGACGCCGGCCAGTTGCGCCGGGCCCTCGACGTGAGCGCGGCGAATGACCTGCCGCGCTACGCCACGCTGCAGCCGGAGTACAACCTCTACGACCGCAGCGGCTACGAGGGCGCCCTGCGCGACCTGGCGATCGAGGAGAACCTGGGCGTCATCACCTATTACAGCCTCGCCTCCGGCTTCCTCTCCGGCAAGTACCGCTCCGTGGCCGACCTCGGCAAGAGCCCGCGCGGCGAAGACATCGGGAAGTACCTCGACGCCCGCGGCCAGCGCATTCTTTCCGCGCTGGACGGGATCGCCGAGAAGCATCGGGCGACGCCGGCCGAGGTCGCCCTGGCCTGGCTCATCGCCACGCCCGGAGTCACCGCACCGATCGCCAGTGCGACCAGGCGCAGCCAGCTGGACAGCCTGGTCAAGGCGGTCAGCCTGAAGCTGGACGGGGAAGACATGGCGATCCTGAACGCCACCGGCGCCTGATCGCCGGAGGGCGAGCCCGCCCCAGGGAGGTGTCTGCGGCGCCCATCCGGCGCCGCGCCTCAGGCCACGCCGCCGTTGGCGCGCAGGCCCTGCCCGGTGATCCCGCCCGCCTGCGG